>JBBAEA010000011.1:0-38020 GCA_041656175.1 Bradymonadales bacterium
GTCGGGCGAGGGCGCTTGCAAACGTTATTTTTTAGTTTTTGTCTTGACAATCAAGACGGTATCTCCGCGGGGACACCCCGCGACGCCCCGTCCTGTTTTTGGCCAACATAGAGCTTTGCGCTTGCCCTAGAGGAGCTTTCCCCACATGACAAATTGCTAGTCGCGCGTTTGCTGTTCAACGTGTAAAAATCAATGGATGCTACTCACCATCTATCCATCGGCTAAAGCACTGTGCGAGTGTTTGCGGCGATTTTAGCATTTGATGGCTGGACAGCAAGTATCAACGCGAGTAGGATTTGCCAAGCTTTGGGTAGCGCAGATAGATTTCTACTGAGGTGAAAGTATGAAAACCGTTATTTATGGCTTATGTTTGCTGATAAGTTTTGGGGTTTTATCTTGCAAGCGTACGTCGAACGAAAACGATATGCGCGATCAACAAGGCTCTGGCAGCCATGAGTCGGCGATATTAAAGCAAGATGAGGATGTCGTCGACGAAGAGATTAAAGCTGGCGGCGTGGACGGCGCGAAGGCTGAAAAGCCTAACGAAGCTCTCAAAGCTTCGGGTGCTGATTGCCGTCGAGATGCGGAATGTAGCGACGGATTTTGCGATTCCGCGATTGGGTATAAGTGTTCAAAGCGCTGCGAGGCGGACAATGAATGCAAGGCTCACGATCAGATTGAGGGGGAATTTTGCCGCCCCGACGGGCGCTGTGCTTCGAAGGTGTTTGTCAGCGTCTGGGAGATCAATGATTTTGGTAAAAAATATGACTCCGATGACGACGATGACGACGATGGCGACGATGGCGACGATGACGATGATGTTGTGGTCGAAGCTAAGCGATTGGTTTTACCCTATACCTGTGAGGGCGCTTGTGATTTTGATGTGATTTGGGATTGGCGCGAGGGGGGAGGATGCGGCGATGCAGTGGCAAAGAGCTGAGCATATCAGTGATTGCAACGACAGCGAGCAGATGACGCATGTTTATGCTGAAAGTGGCGAGTATACGGTGAAAATTCGCGGAGTTTACGAGGGTTTTGGCCACAAAACGCTGGAGGATGCACTTCCGTGCTGGGAGCTCAAACCGTTCGTAGTTAAGAAGATTGTATGGTGGGGACCCGTGGGATTGGGAGCAAGAGCATTTGCTTGCACAGATGTTGATTTTGCCGCGCCCGATATCCCAGATGCCTCAAAGATGCATGATCTGAGCCAATTTTTCTCTATCTCTTCTTTCAACCAGCCGCTGGAGAAGTGGGATGTGAGCAACGTTAGCAATATGTCGGGGATGTTTCATGGAAGTAGAGCCTTTAATCAGCCGCTGGAGGCTTGGGATGTAAGTAAGGTCACCGATATGTCGGAGATGTTTGCAAAGAACTCAGCCTTTAATCAACCGCTAGAGAAGTGGGATGTAAGCAAGGTTACTGATATGTCGCAGATGTTTGCAGAAAATACAGCCTTTAATCAGCCACTTGAGGCTTGGGACGTGAGCGAAGTTACTTTGATGTCGGGGATGTTTTTAGAAAACACAGCCTTTAACCAGCCGCTGGAGAAGTGGAATGTGGGCAAGGTGACTAATATGTCGCAGATGTTTTATGAGAACAAGGCCTTTAACCAGCCGCTGGAGAAGTGGGATGTGAGTAAGCTTAGTAACATGTCAAGGATGTTTTATGGGAACAAGGCCTTTAACCAGCCGCTGGAGAAGTGGAATGTAAGCAAGCTTACGGACATGTCGAAGATCTTTGCCCGTAACCAAGGCGTGAGCAAAGAAAGTTTCTGCGCTCTTAAGCTTAATCCCGTATTTAAGGAGAAAGAGCTCGGTTTGGAGGAGAAATACGGATGCCAGTAAAATGACAGACAGCTGCCCTGGGAAATCACCATTACGGAAATCTTTTCTACCAAAGCAGCAAGCTCATTGTTACAAGAAGAGAGCTTTGCTCTGAAGCAAAACCTCAGCATTTTCGTAAACGAGAAAGTTCGCTCATCGGCATCATCGAATAAAATAATCAGTTCAGCTAAAGATTACACGGTTTGCACAGGAAAAGGCTGAAGCAATTTGTTTTCTTTTAGTGCCACAACCGTCTAGGCTGTGGCCGCTTCGCGCGCGGCCTCAGCCGCGACCAATCGTTGACATCCGTGTCGCGATTGAAGGGAGGGGGGCAGCGCCCCACTCATAAATCAGAGTTTCCTTAACGACATATCGTGATATATGGCAACTCAAGTTATGAATATCAACAAGATCGAGGTAAAAGATGGATCATTTTTTAGATACAGGTTTAAGTTTATTTGCAGCATTACCCTACAAAGTTCGCTCGTTAGATGAAGCTGCCATAGCCTACGGGCGAAAGGAGATGGAACTTGCGTTAGACGAAATGCCAGGTCTAAGGGCACTGCGAGAAACTTATGGCGATACTAAACCCTTGAAGGGCGAAAAAATTATGGGTAGTCTGCATATGACTATCCAAACGGCGGTGCTTATCGAAACGCTCGCAGAACTCGGTGCTGATGTACGCTGGGCTTCCTGTAATATCTTCTCTACCCAAGACCACGCTGCAGCCGCTGTTGTCGCTGGTCCCAACTACGTTGAGGGTTCGGCACAATACAACGGTGCAGCCGTATACGCCTGGAAAGGAGAGAGCTTAGCCGAATACTGGTGGTGCACACTTCAAGCTCTACTCTTTGGTGAAGCTGAAGGCCCTAGCCTTATCGTCGACGACGGCGGGGACGCAACCCTACTCTTACACCTCGGCTATGAGTACGAAAACTCGGGAGATATCCCTGCGCCAGAAACGGCGCAAAGCGAGGAGTTCCGCATCGTTTTGGCTTTACTTCACGATGTAAGGCGACTTAAAGGTCAACGTTTCTGGCACGAACTCGTGAAAAATATTAAAGGCGTCTCGGAAGAAACTACCACTGGCGTATTCCGGCTTTACCAGCGTGCTCAAGAAGGCACACTCCTCTTCCCTGCTATTAACGTTAACGATTCAGTCACAAAGAGTAAATTCGACAACCTCTATGGCTGTCGCCATTCTCTGGTAGATGCCATCATGCGTGCTACAGACTTCATGCTTAGCGGCAAACGCGCTTTGGTTTGCGGCTTTGGCGATGTGGGCAAAGGATCCGTACAATCGCTACGCGCCCAACAAGCTAAAGTTGCCATTAGCGAGATCGATCCCATTTGTGCCCTACAAGCATCGATGCAGGGGCTAGACGTTATAACGGTCGAGGACGCTATTGAACAGGGCTTTGACCTCTACGTCACGGCCACAGGAAACCGCGATATCATTACGGCTGAGCACATGTCTAAAATGAAGCATAATGCCATCGTTTGTAATATCGGACACTTCGATAACGAAATTGATATGGCTGGACTCGAGGCTATGCAGCGACAAGGCTTGGTCGAACGCATCGAGATTAAACCACAAGTTCATGAATGGAAATTCGCCCATCACTCCATCATTGTTTTGGCCGAAGGACGCCTCGTAAACTTAGGTTGCGCCACTGGACACCCCAGCTTCGTCATGTCCAACTCCTTCACAAACCAAGTGCTCGCCCAAATCGAACTCAAGCAGAACGGCGCAAAGATGCCAAACACCGTACACGTACTACCTCGCCACCTCGATGAAGAAGTTGCGAGACTGCACCTCAAAGCCTTTGGCGTAAAACTCACAAAGCTGAGTGAAGCCCAAGCCGAGTACATCGGCGTCGCCGTCGAGGGGCCTTATAAGAGCGATAGTTACCGCTACTAATCGTTAGTTCTTGGCACTATATTTTTGTGGGGGGCGATCAAGCCCCCCACCAAATATTATACCATATTATCTTAAATTTTCATCACAAAATGCATAAACATCGGCGAGTTCCGCAATTTTATGCTTTGTCATATCGGCGCCGCCGTGGCCAGCATTTTTTTCGATGCGCAAAATGACGGGTGCTGAGCTGGCTGTGGCATCTTGGACGGCTGCGGTCATTTTGCGTGCGTGCATAGGATCGACGCGGTCATCGCTGTCGGCGCCAAGGAATAATACGGGCGGGTATGCGGTGTTGGGGACGACGTTGGCGTACGGCGAGTAGGCGCGAATGGTTTTGAAGCTGTCGGGGTCGGTTTCGGCGGTGGAGTACTCGGAGCTCCAAGTGCGTCCGCTACCAAAAAGATGATAGCGCAGCATATCGAGCAGCGGGACGGCGCAAACGATGGCGCCAAAGAGGGAGGGGCGTTGAGTGAGAGCCGCGCCAACGAGTAAGCCGCCGTTTGAGCCTCCGTAGGCGGCCATGTGCTTGGATGCGCTGTAATTTTCGGCGATCAAATACTCGGCGACGGCGTAGTAATCATCAAAAACATTTTGTTTGTTTTTCCCCATACCAGCTTGGTGCCATGCTTCGCCGAATTCTCCGCCACCTCGCAAGTTGGCGTAAACGTAGATACCGCCTCGCTCTAACCACGCAAAGACGGCAGGGCGATAGCTCGGGGTGATAGAAACGTTAAAGCCACCGTATCCATAAACGATAGTAGGCGCGGTGCCATCGAGACTGAAGCTTTTTTTGCGCAAAATTCTCATCGGGATTTTAGTTCCATCCTTAGAAACTGCCCACTTCTGCTCATTAATGATGTCGTCACTTTGGACTTGGCTACGGGTTTGTGCCCAGACTTCGTAACTTCCCGAATTAACGTCGATTTTAAGAATTTGTGGCGCAATTTTAGGCGATTGGAATGAAACAAAAAGCTCGTTGTCTGTGCTCCTTGCGCGAAGTACACCAATGCTACCTTCGTCGGGTAGAGCAATTTCACCCAAAAACTTTCCGTCCATATCGTAGCGCTTAAGCCTGTGGGAGACGTTTTCTATAGTCAAAACGAAAATCTTATTGTTGACTACGAGGTAATCGTCGATAACCGCGTCGGAGTCTTCAGCGATGACTTGGGCGAAATCCTTCTCCGCGAAGCTCTTAGCTTCGGGATCAAGGCGAAGTTTGAGCAAGCGATATTTGGGCGCAGAGTCATTGGTCAAGACGAAAAGTTCATCCCCAAGCATTTGCGTATAATAGTGCGTATTTTTTTTGTTGGGGAGCGCTATCCATGTATCGTCGCTGGCATCGCGGTACTTCATAAAGACCAAAGAACCATTCCAACCGTCTCTTATGGTATAGCTTAACCAACGACCGTCCTCTGAAATATCGACGCCGTGAAATTTTGTCGCGTCATTAAGCGCAGCTTTTATGATCGGGTCTTGGGCGGGATCGCTACCGATCGCATGGAAACGAACCGTCGTTAGCCCTGGGCGCAAATCAACAGCAATCGCTTCATCAGTCGGAAAATCCGTGTAATAAAAGCCCTGAGAGTCAGGAAGCCACGCGGGGTCGGCATAGCGCCCCCCCATGATAACGTCTTGCAAATCCTCGCCCGTCTCCAGATCGCGTATATGCAAACTCGCCGTGTCCGCGTTGTTCACGTTTCGTTTATAGGCGAGGTAGCGCCCGTTTGGTGAAAGAGAGATGCCACCAATAGAGACGCTCCCATCCTCGCTGAGATCGTGCGGATCGAGGATCAATGTTTCAACACCGTCCTTTTGGCGAAAATATTTTGCCTTCTCGTCGTGAGCACCGCGCTTGGCGTAAAAGTAGGCACCAGCTCTCGCATAAGGCGCGCCGATCGATTCAATGTACATGAGTTGCTCAAGAAGATCAGCAAAGTAATCGCGAGTTTTAATCTTCGATAAATATCCACGGGCGCGCGCATCCTGGGCTTCTACCCACGATTGTACGTCGGGATCACTCGCATCTTCAAGCCAACGATAGGGATCTGCAACTTGTTCCCCCCACCACTCATCGACTGTGTCGCCTGCCTTATTATCGATCTTCTCCAGTCTCAACGCGAGATCCTCCGTATCATTAGTTTTTTGTATCGCGCTTTCCTGTGGTGGTGCCGCTGAGCAGCCCAAAACCGCCGCAAACAAAACAAATACGATCTTTCTTTTCATTCTTCATCCTTTGCTAGCCCCCGAAATACAAAACATTTACCATCTGATACATTCCCAAAGCAAGGCTCGCGCCATGCCGCCCTTACGTATTTCTTTTGAGTTTGCGCGGGGGGAACCTTTTTTCTTTTTGCAAAAGAAAAAAGGTTCCCCCCGCACCCCCCCTCCAAAAAAGAAAGCACTCTTTTAAGCTCTTTTCGAATAAAATGTCATTCTATCTTCTACCTGCTTATTTAATTAGCATTATCAAGTTATGATTCTCTACAAAATGTCTCATTTTGTTTAAAACTGTATCGGATTTGTAAAATCAGATTCACCATTTCTAGCCGCGCAAAGGTTTTTATGGTGAGGTTTTGCTTCAGAGCAAAGGCCTCTTCTTACAACAACAATGTTGTTAATTTGGGCATGAAAAATTTCCGTAATGATGAGTGCCCCACGCCCCGCTAAGGGCTATCACCCTTAGAACCCGTTTTTGTGTGTAAAGTATTGATTTTATCGACTTTATTTTGAAGACGCGCCTGGCTCTCTTCACTTTCACTAGCTCCTTTTATGACTGTTTTCGCATTGATCAGAGTGTCTCTTACTTGAAACTATATTTAAGCATAAGGCGATTTCCCAAAAACAATGCAGTGCTTGTCAACTCTTTCGATATTGTAGGCTACAATAAGCGTGTCATCTTTAAATCGAGCTGCTTTTCGTAATTGTTTCTCGCCATAAAAACTTATTCCCTCAACCACATAAAAATATCTCACCATGGTGCTAACATTCTTATCGTCATAGCTGATAACTTTAGCTGCTATGACTTGCGTATCGTGTTCAAGAACCGATGGATCGCTCATAGCTGAGAAACGCGTATTCTTCGGCATCTGCGTTAGGACTATTGCTGTGGGGACAGCCAGTATGGTGAAGATCATCATGTGTATAAAATACGGTGTAGCAAAAGCTATATAAACAAGAATAGCTATAGCGGCTAGTATGCCCAATCCTATTAATGCTTCAGATAGCTCCATGGGAACTTTATCTTTAAATTCGCAAAGCTGTTGCTTCTCTTTCAGACTAATAGCCAACCAAATTTTGTCGAGCTGTTGAAGCTCCGTTGCAGCTACTTTGAGCGGTTTTTGTTTTTCGGACTTTAGCGTTCTAGCCTTTTTTTTATAATGAAATTCGCGCTTTTCTTGTATAGCTTTCAACCAATCGAGCGCTATATTTGTATCATTGAGTCGGTGCAATAGCTCAGGTTCTAGGAGTTCTGCTAATAATGCTCGCACACTAGGGCTTGTATTTGGCGCAAGGTGGCTTTCGTATTGGAGCTTAAAAACCTCCGAACTCATAGTGTAAGGCGCAACGCCGCTAAGAAGATGCAGCAAGGTCGCGCCAAAGGCATGAAGATCCGAAGCGCTCTGGCAGTCCCCAAAAATCTGCTCTGGCGGCATATACCCGAACGTCCCCGCCACCGTAGAGCCTTCACCTTTAAATTGTGGGTTTGCCACGGAACCGAAATCAATGAGGTAGCAGTTAAAAGCTTTTTCACCATCGTTTCGGCGCTCCAGTAAGATATTTGAAGGCTTAATGTCGCGATGTATGAGTGGTGGGTTCATGTTGTGAAGTTTTTCTAAAATACTTAGCACTTCAATAGCTATCGCAACACATTCTTCTTCGCTAAAGCGCATTCCTTCGTCGAGCAATTTCTGAAGCGATGGTGCATCAATGTACTCCTGAACGATATAGCTTTGCGGATCATCGCTTTGGATATCCTCAATGAACGCGTAAAACTTGGGCACGCCTTCGATATCGAGCGCTTTTAGAATTTTCGACTCCCGCTCAAATAGCTCGTAGGACTTCCAGCTGTCGACCGAGCGAATTTTGAGCGACTTAATGGCTACGGCATTCCCGCTTTGGCGGTCGAACGCTTTATAGGTCTTGCCCACGCTCCCCTCGCCAATGCATGAGACATAACGGTAGCGATCCGCGAGCAGAACTGGTGTTTGAAGCTCAGGGCTAAGCTCTGTTTTGACTGCAGAAGCTTGTTCGATAATTTCTTTGTCTAGCTTTGTCATCACAGTGTTTATGGCATAAATCGGGGGGTAGGCCAAGACCCCGCGCGGCAGTTTGCAAAAGATGCATAATTTGCGCTGCTTCGCCGAATAGGCGAAACAGCGCAAATTATTTTGCAGCTTTTAGCAAAATGACGCGTGAGGCTTGGACGAAGGGGGGTGTTAACCCCCCGCAAATAATATATACTATAAGCTCAACAAGTATTACGGCATTATATTATTAAATCTCTCCTCGTTTTATCATCTTATTAATCGTTTTATCATCTTATTAACAAGTTCTCGTGTTTTTTGCGAAGTCAGCAGCCTTTGAAAAGGGTTTGCATTATCAAGTACAGAATGCGGGAATGGATAGATCATATTAATTGATGGATCTATGGGGTGGTATAAAAGATCGACGTAATCTCCAATCTTATACGATATTTCTGGAGCTTCAGTGCATTGTATAGACCCTGTAATTGTCAAAGTATGTATTTGAAAAGAATAAGTAATATGATAGTATGGCCGACCAATATTCGCATGTATAAACTCAATATGACTAATACGTCCTTTTGCTTTTACACCATCAACAATAAGCGCAGACTTTAGCTTCGAAACTTTTGATTGTTTATGTAAATAGTTTACCCAGGCTAAAGCAGCTGAAATACCTAATACTATGGCCGTTCCAAGGCTAAAGTACGGGAACCCCCCGCCTCTAAAAAAGAATGCAATAATCACGAATATTACAGATAATGCTAGGGTAACAGCAATCCCATGTGTAAAACGTGAACGCTTCTCTATCCATTTTTGTTGCACATCTGTAGGCGTTCTAGGCGTAATTTCTGGGAGCATTTTAAAGAGTTGGCTAGCGCCAGGTTGGTTGATGTAATAAACCTCGGCAAGTGTATGAGCTATTGGTAGGGACATATTGCGTTCTACTAAAGCATATTCCTCGAAGTTTTTTTGTGCTTCTATATTATTGGGACTTAGCAAAACACTAAAGATGCTAATTAAGGCGAGAATGTTTGACAAACGCTCCTTGACATTGGGGTGTAGCATTTTGCTGAGAAGGCTAACTATTTCATAGGGTAAATGTTCAAGATGTGGTTCTATCGTTAATATAAAGCTCTCCTGTTCAACTTTTTCGGGGTGTATACCCGAAAAGAGCTGAAAAAGCGTAGCGGCCAGTGCGTAGGTATCGGAGGCGGGGACGGGTGCGCCAGTTAGCTGCTCTGGCGGCATAAAACCAAAAGTTCCCGCGATTGTAGAGTCACCATGCTGTATTTGGGGATTAGAGACCGCGCCAAAATCGATAAGGTAGCAGTCAAAACCCGAGTCCGCGCCTTCTTTGGGACGCAGCAAAATGTTTGAGGACTTGATATCGCGATGAACAATAGGTGGCAGATGCGAGTGTAGCGTTTGGAGTATTCTTAAGAGTTCTAGGCCTATGTTCAGAATTTCGCGCGTTGAAAAGCGTTTACCCGCGTCGATGTAATCTTGCAAGGACGCTGCTTCTATATACTCTTGCACAATATAGCAACTAGGTGTTTTTACGTTTAGGTCCTCTATCGCCTCGTAAAACTTTGCAACGCCTTCAACTTGTAAGAAAGATAATACTTTCGCTTCGCGCTGAAAAGATCGTAGGTTTTCCACGTTTTGATGGAATCGATGCTGAGCTGTTTAATGGCTACAGGCTTCTGATCGGACAAGCGCCTAGCCTTGTAAACTCGACCTTGCGCTCCCTGTCCGAGCACTGACTCTAGCGCGTATTTCTTCGTAATTTCAGCCGAAATCTTCGATAAATCTAGATTTTGCTCAGTATGAGTCGCGCTGAGTTCTTCTCTTTGCTTGGACGCAAATTTGTCTTTCATTTTTGTGTTCACAGTGTATCGCTGATTTAAGGAAGCTCTGATTAATTGGGGCTTTCGCCCTTGGATGCCGTTTTTATGTGTAAGCAATTAATTTTAGGGCAGGCTTGAAACCTGCCCCTACACTCATTGACTATTTTTGCATTATTCAGAGCTTCCACAAGTATTCTTGTCTCAGTTTGATCGAAATTCGAGTGTATAGTCCGACAAAGCCCAAACGACACAGTGTTCCTCTGGCTTTTCTATATTGTATGCGACTACGAACTTCTCCCCTTGTTTGTATTCACCCAAGACGCGTTTGTATCCGAAATGGGTTTTAGCATCCACTACATAGTTATATTTAATAACGCTTCTATCATCTTCTCTTTCAATAACAGCTATTTTGGCAAGACATAATTTGTTCTTAGCCATGAGCACGCCGCGTTTACTATGAAGATAGCCATTTGCACGTCTCTGCATGGCTCTCACTGCACAAATAATAATGATATAGATAGCAATCGCAAAGGGTATGACTATCCCTAATCTTGCAACAAGGAGAGCGAGAAGTATAAGTGAAAATTTCGATGCATTGAGAAGCTCTATTTTAAATAGCTGCTTCTTGTCGGGATTCTTGCACAAACCCAGCTTTGCCCTATATGAGAGCGGCTCCCAAAAACTTTGCAGTTCATCGTTAGGCTGTGCGAGAGCTTTGCTCTCTTTTTCCGCGATTTTTTCATAATCAAAGGGCTTTTTCTTTTCTATGGCTTTGAGCCATTCGAGTGCAATTTCTGTGTCGCTTATACGTTTTTTCACATCGGGTTCGAGAAGCTCGGCGAGTAAATTGCGTAGCCCCTTACTGGTTTTAGGCGCTAAATACGCTTCGTATTGGAGCTTAAACACCTCGCTTGGCATCGTATAAGGCGCAACGCCCGTTAACAGATGCAAGAACGTCGCTCCAAAAGCGTAAAGATCGGAAGATCTTTGGCAATCCCCCGCTATTTGCTCTGGCGGCATATACCCGAACGTCCCCGCCACCGTCGAACCCTCGCCTCTAAGCTGTGGGTTTGCCACCGAGCCAAAATCGATGAGGTAGCACGCGTAGGGTTTCTGCCTATCGTTTGTCTCGCGCAGCAATATGTTGGATGGCTTTATATCGCGGTGTATGACGGGCGGGTGAAGGCTGTGGAGTTCGCGCAGAATTCCTAGCAATTCTATGCCGATGCCGACACACTCTGCTTCGCTAAACTGCCTAGCTTCATCAATGAGTTTTTGCAACGATGGCGCGTCGATGTACTCTTGTACGATGTAGCTTTGTGGGTCATCGCCTTTGAGATCCTCGATAAAATCATGGAATTTGGGAACGCCTTCGATTGCTAGCTTTCGTAAAACACGCGATTCGCGCTCGAATAACTCGTAGGATTTCCATGCGTCGATGGAACGTATTTTGAGCGCTTTAACGGCGACTTTCCGCCCACTGTTTTGGTCAAACGCGAGGTAGGTCTTGCCCATGCTCCCTTCGCCTATGCACGAAATATAGCGGTAGCGCTCGGCTAGTAGCGCGGGCGTTTGCAGCGACTCGCCTACGTCGAAATCCTCTGCTCTTGCTTGCTCAAGTATTCCTTGCATTTGTACGCACTCCCTTTCGCGATGGCTTGTGACCGAATTCGTAGACCACTAATTCCCCACCAACAAAGTAATTACATGAGCAAAAATTATTATTCCAGCAAATGCATTAAATGCACATTACTTTGCTTTAAAGCCTTGATTTTTTGGCAGGGGGGCTTCGCCGCCCCTACGCGCGGGCTTCCTCGTAAAATACAACAATTCGCGCTCTATTTTGTGCGGTGTATTGAATGCATGCCATCCATGGCATGCAGCCCTACGAGCCGCCTATCGGCGTTCGATTTCGACTTCCTTGTCGAAATCCCACTAGACGCTCAACCACCGCATAAAATGCGTCACGAGGCGACTTTTTCAGGCGATCCCGCGCTACCCCCCCCAATCTTTCGCATTTACAATATTTAGCCCCAAAAAGGAGAAATCGTTCCCCTTATCATTATATATCGTTAAGAGATCTCTGATTATTGCAAAAATAGTCATAAAACGAGCTAGCAAAAGTAAGGAGAGCAAGGCGAGTATTAAATTAAAGTCAATAAAATCAATGTTCTATACACAAAACGGCATCCAAGCGCTCAGTTCCTCAATTCCGACTACGATTTGCGCTGCACTCACGCAGGCTTGCGTTCGATTGCGCAAATCTAGTCTCATGAAAAACTTACGGTTTTTCTTTCTTGTTCGCATGTCTCAAGCGCAAGCGAGCTTGGCTTGGACATGCTCACTGCGAAAGCGGGCCATCAACTCGTAAAACACTTAGTTTTACTCGTTTCGACCCCTTGTACGAGGCTTGGGGCGGTAGCTCCAATTAATCAGAGCGTCCTTAACGTTTATAGGGTACGCGAACCGAGGGTTCAAATGCGCTGTTGGCCTTTGCGAATAAGTTTTCGTAAGAGGCACAGTTGCGATCTTGCATGTGATCGAAGGTTTGTTTGACGTTAGAGCCAGGGGCAACGAATTTTAGTGCATCTGGCTTTAGTATTGCGGAACAATATTCGTCGCTAGCGCGACAACGCGTCATGGTGAAACCAGTCGGATCACAGATCATGGAGCCACCAAAGAAGTAGGCGCCACCCGCGTCTTGGCCAACGGCGTTAGAGGCAACCCAATACACGTGGTTGTCGTAGGCGCGAGCGCGGTTGGTGAGCTCCCAGTGCTCGTAAGTTCGCATAAGCGCCGAGGGGCGCGCGATAATTTCTGCTCCCATAATAGCAGTTGCGCGGGCAAGTTCGGGGAAATCACCGTCGTAGCAGATGACGACGCCAAGTTTTCCAAAGCGCGTATCGACACAAAGCGGTTTTGATCCAGGCGTTGTCCAGCCAGGGTTTGCCGAGCCTTCCTCGGGTAGGGCCAAGCGCTCCGCTGTGAAGGGGTGGGTTTTGCGATACACGCCTAAGAGCCCAGTTTCGTCGATGATGGCGGCCGAATTATACACTCGCCCGTCCTGTTCGGGAGCGCGTTCGTAGGTCGGAAAAACGATGCAGCAGTTGTACTTTTTAGCCCATTTGACAACTTCGTTCGTTAATTTTCCGGGAATAGTGTCGATGGCTTTGTAAAGTGCTTCTCGACCACCGATGGGCGTAAAGCCAGTCGTGATGGATTCGGGCAAAACGATAAGATCTGGCTTTGTATCTTCTACGCATGCGGCGATGTTATCGTGAATAATCTTCATGTTATCGTCGACTTGCATGGGTTTAATACCAAACTGAAGTGCAACAGCTTTACATTCTTTCATCTTTGCTCCTTTTGTGACTATTTAAACAAGCGCCCCCCTTTTCAAAAGCCGCTAGCATTATTGTCTTTTTGGCGCGATCTGACAAGGCACTTGGCGCTAAGCTCACACTTTAAGGGGTTTTCTGAGAGTTTCCCCCCGTACCCACCTTCCCAAAGAAAGCACTTTTGAAGTGCCACTCGAATATACTTCCGGTACGCTTTATATTTACCATATTTTATTCGCAATTCTGCTTTTACTTCTCTACAAAACGTCTCTTTTTTATTAAAACTGTAACGTTTTGTAAAAATGAATTCACGATTTTGAGCCGTATCTTGGCGATGATGCCACTTCGTATTTGGCTTTTAGCGAAGAAATATAAGCGTGTTTGGCGAGTCCAGAAATATAAAAGGATGCAGCAAATGCTGCACCCTTTATGGTATCGCGCGAATGCTAAAGAGCTTTCGGGCGAATGCCGAAAGCTCTTTGGCATAGTTTAAGCAAGTTAATAGTCGCTCTTAGAGACTATTGAAATTCTCAACCGCTTTGTTTTGGCGCTCTGGATTGGTCGGAACTGCGCATCTTTCGTAGTTCCTTGCGATACTGAGTGCTGCTTCTTTAGCACCTTGAGCCGTGTTGGAGCGAGTATCATTAATCATGCGTTTGTACGCTCTATTCTCGCTACCAAAGAGTTCCTTCTTAATGAAGGTCAACTGCTTATCAAGGGATGCCCACTTGCTCTTTTGCTCGTAAGTAGCTCCACAGTGCTGGTAGAGATTATACTTCCTATCATCCCACTGTACAATGCCCTTTCCGCCTCTATCTGGGCTGCCCTTAACCTGTTCTGCATCAGGCTGGTAATGGCTCTCGGTATAAATGTTGCCCAAGAAACCGCAGGCAATCGCCTTTTTGTTCGCTTGATTAGGGAAGCACTCCCTAATTAAGTAATCGTATATCGGACGAATGTTATGGTATCCAATCGCAGGATATCCTGACCCACTATTGGGAGTGCTGGGTGTTGTGGGTTTATTGGGCGCTTGCGTTTGGTTTGGTGCTGGTGTCGACCCAGAGCCACCAGGTATTTTAATCACTTGTCCAACACTAATGCGGTTGGGGTTGGATATGCCGTTATACCTCGCCAATGCTTGGTAACCACCCGCCACTTTGAATCTGCTAGCGATGGCGCCGAGGGTATCGCCAGATTTTACCGTATAAGTCGCAGGCTTGTTTGTTGTGGCTGCAGGTTTAGAACCACCGGGTATTTTAATCACTTGTCCAACACTAATGCGGTTGGGGTTGGATATGCCGTTATGTCTCGCCAATGCTTGGTAACCACCCGCTACTTTGAATTTGCCAGCGATGGCGCCGAGGGTATCGCCAGGCTTTACCGTATAAGTTGCAGGCGCGGTTGTTGGGGTTGTTGGGGCTGCAGGCTTAGAGCTTCCAGGTATCTTAATCACTTGTCCAACACTAATGCGGTTGGGGTTGGATATGCCATTATACCTCGCCAAGGCTTGGTAGCCACCCGATACTTTAAAGCGACTTGCAATCCCACCCAAGGTATCACCGCTTCGGACGGTATATGCTTGTGAAGCGCCACCAGAAGATGCATTGCCTGGGTTTTGAGTTGCTGGTGGTTTGGGTGTTCCACCCGAAGATATGCCGTTTTTGATATCCTTTGCCACCTCTCCGCTCTTGAGCTTATTTTTGAGATACGGTCCAGGACAGGCGGTGGAGGCAAACATATAGTGAGCAGTCAAGCTAGCTGAAGCACTGCCGTCAAAGTATGGCGATATGCCATAACGCGAACAGATATCGCGACAAAGCGCGATGGTAGACCGATAGGCAGCATCCGAAACTGTCCAGTTTGGAGCTCCGCTATTGTTTGCTACCTCGAAGGTTAAAGCTGCATGATCATTGGAACCACTGCTAGACGTCCATGCCCGGCGATTCTCAGCGACACCAGCACAGATAGAACCATCTGAACCAATGTAGTAGTTGGCGCTGGCACCACCGCCGTTTTTGTGCATATTGGCACAAGAGACAGCGCCCATGTTGCCCGCCATGTGGTGGATGGTGATTTTACTGATCGACTTATTCCTTGGATTA
Source organism: Bradymonadales bacterium (assembly GCA_041656175.1). GTDB lineage: Bacteria > Myxococcota_A > Bradymonadia > UBA4248 > UBA4248 > JBBAEA01. Next base: position 15,276 of record JBBAEA010000011.1, read on the forward strand.
CTATTCTTGCTCCCAAAATCGACCTTCGATGACGCTAATGATGAACTCTTCGCTGACATTTTATTGTCTCCTTACAAAATTCTGTACAAGCATTCGGGCGAAAATGCCCGAAATTAGGTACATTTCTACTAATGCATATTTAGCATGTTTAGAGTAAAATATCAAGCGCTTTTTCTTTATTTTTTGCTTTTTTTGTAAGTTTTTATGATGTTTCGTGCCTTCCGTGTTTTTCGTGGTAAAAAAATAAAGCGTTGATGGTGGAAAGAATGATGAAACACGAAAAACACGAAAAAAATCTTCCCTAAGGATGCTCTGATTAATGCAAAAACAGTAGGGGCGGTTTCGAAGCTGCCCTTGATAAAACAACGAAAATCAGGCGAGTGTTTAAAATAAAGTCAGTAAAATCAATAATCTACATACAAAATCAGAGCATTCCTTAGAGTTTGGACGCAATGCGCAGGGTACGGGGGGGGTAGCGCGGGATCGCCTACTAAAAGGCGTTACGAACGCATATTGTGCGGTGGATGCGCGATTAGCAAATACACCGCACAATATTTTGCGTTCGTTATCGCATTTTAGGAGGAAGCCCGCGCGTAGGGGGGCAATGCCCCCCACAAAAAATGTGAAAAGCAGCGAGATACGGCGACGAAAACGGTGTTTTAGACATGGTTTGCTACTAAAATGCTGAGTTTTTAGCTTCGATTGCTTGAAAATTATACAGAATTGCTTAAAACTTTGCAGCGGCGCGGGGTGGGAGTTCGGGCGGCGAAAACACAAAGGAAGGATATGGAAATTGGAGTGTTGAGAGGGAATTTGTTGGAGCGTTTTTTGCGCTATGTTGGTATTGACACGCAGTCGGATCCTGAGAGTACGACGTATCCTTCGACGAAAAAGCAGTGGGTGCTGCTGGAGATGCTGCGCGATGAGCTGCAGGCGATGGGGCTGAGCGAGGTGAAGCTTGATAAATATGGCTATGTGACGGCGACTTTGCCGAGTAATGTGGCGAGGGAAACGCCTGCGGTTGGGCTGATTGCGCACGTCGATACTTCGCCTGAAATGTCGGGAGCGGGTGTGAAGCCGCTGCTGCATGAAAACTATCAGGGAACGGATATTGTTCTGCCAAATAGGGCAGATACAGTGATAAAATTTGCCACAAATCCAGAATTGGCGAATCAAATTGGGAACACGATCATTACGGCCTCGGGCGATACCTTGCTCGGAGCCGATAATAAGTCGGGCGTGGCGGCGATTATGACGGCGCTTGAGTATTTGATTGCGCACCCAGAACTGCCGCGTACGACGCTGCGGATTGCCTTTACACCAGATGAGGAAATCGGCGCAGGTACTAAGTTTTTTGATATCGAAAAGTTTAACGCGTATTGCGCCTATACTATTGATAGTTCGACACGGGGCATGCTCGATACGGAGACCTTTAGCGCGGACGCGATGACCGTGCGCTTTGAGGGCTTTAACACGCATCCTGGGCATGCCAAGGACGTGATGATTAGCGCGATTAAGCTCGCGGCGGATTTTGTTTCGAGGCTTCCCAAAAATGGGCTTTCGCCCGAAACGACGTCGGGACGCGAGGGCTTTGTGCACCCTATCGATATGCGCGCGACGGTCGATTCGTCGACGGTGCAGTTTATTTTACGCGACTTTGATGAAGCCGGCTTGGTCGAGAAAAAAGAGCTTTTGCTCAAACTCGCCCAAGATACCGTTGATGCTGCACCGGGTTCGCGTTTTAGCTACGAGCATAAGCAACAATATAGGAATATGCGCACCGTTTTGGACCGCTTCCCAGATGTTGTCGAAAATGCGAAGTTGGCTATTAAGGAGGCGGGGATTGAGCTTATCGAGGAGGCGGTGCGCGGGGGGACGGATGGTTCGCAGCTCTCGCTCAATGGTTTGCCGACGCCCAATATTTTTGCAGGTGAGCATAATTTCCATTCGCGATATGAGTGGGTGAGCGTTGAGGATATGTTGAAGTCGGCCGAGGTCATTGTGCGCTTGGCTGGGATTTGGACAAGGGAGCATGCGTAAGCGTTTGCTAGCGTTGGCGCGGTTCACAGTTATTTCATATATAAATGATGGTTGCTGGGGAGCTTGTTGATTGAATCATTTTTAAACCACGTGTAAAATACGGAAAACTAGAGGTTTACGGCACGGTTTTTCGTATTTGATGCTCCCACACGAAGATAATTTTGACGTAGCAAAGCATTACGATTGCTATCTTTCTCGGAGCAGACTTAGGGCGAGTTTCGTTTTTACAATGGAGCTTTACTGCTAGGCGCTGCTCTTAAAATGTGAGGTTAATCATGCAGCACAGCGAGGCGACGCAAAGCGTCATGCGTATATTTCACGAGATTTCGAAAGTTCCGCGCCGATCGAAAGAAGAGGAAAAGATCGCGCAGTTTTTGTACGACTGGGCAAAGGAGCGCGGGTTTGAAGTCGTAAAGGATTCTGCAAACAATATCATTATAAAAGTAGACGCTAGCCCTGGCTACGAGGATGCACCGATCATCGTTTTGCAGAGCCACATGGATATGGTCTGCGAGAAAACGCCAGAATCGACGCACGATTTTACGAAGGATCCGATTGAAATCATTGAGAAGGATGGCTGGATTTATGCCAACGGTACGACGCTTGGGGCCGATGACGGTTTGGGCGTTGCGCTGAGTTTGGCGGTAGCCATCGACGAGAAGGCGCCGCACCCCGCCCTTGAGCTACTCATTACGAGTGACGAGGAGACCGGGATGACGGGGGCTTTGGCGCTGAGTTCAAGTGCCATAAAGGGGCGGATTCTCCTAAACCTCGATTCCGAAGACGAAGGCGTGTTTACCATAGGCTGCGCTGGTGGGCGCGGAACGAAAGCGACGTTAATGCTGTATTCTAGCGCCGTTCCTAAGGCGTGGAAGCGCTACAAAATCGATGTGACGGGCTTAACGGGCGGGCACTCGGGGGTGGACATTCACCTCGGGCGCGCTAATGCGATGAAACTCGCCGCACGCTTACTTCGTGCGATTTCTGTCGAATATCCCGAAATTTTATTGCAGGATTTCAGCGCTGGAAGCGCACATAATGCGATCCCGCGTGATGCCCATATCAGTTTGGTAGGCCCCGAGAGCGCCGCCAGTGGTATACAAAAAATTGTCACGGCGCAAAAAAACATCTACCGCGCCGAGTTCGAGAAGACCGACCCCGATATCAATATTATCGTCAACAGCGAGGACAACGACGCTGATGCATACGATCGCTCCTCCTCCGAGCGCGTCATTGACTTGCTACTCGCCTATCCACACGGTGTGAGCAATATGTCCAGCGCTAGCCCCGAGCTCGTCGAAACGTCGGTGAACTTAGCGCGCGCGGCGATCGAGGATGGAAAACTGAAGCTCATTTCGAGCCAACGCTCCAGCGTCACCTCACGACTTGACGCCCTAACCGCACAAGCCGAGGCATGTATTAGGCTTTCTGGTGGCGTAGCCGTTTCCGATAAAGGCTATCCGTCATGGCAACCAAATTGGGATTCTGAGTTGCTAAAACGCAGCATCGCAGCCTACGAAGCGCGCTTTGGCAAGGAGCCCAAAATCGAAGTGATCCACGCTGGCCTTGAGTGTGGCTACCTCGGCGCGAAGTTCCGTGATATGGACATGATTTCGTTTGGGCCTACTATTTTGTCGCCACACTCCCCCACTGAACGCGCGGAACTTGCGACCATTGGCATGGTTTATGACTTTCTTTGCGATCTTTTGGCGAGCTACAAGCCGTAGGATTGCGCACACAAGGACAAGGTTGGGGAGCTTTGAGCGATGAAAAAGAGCGCCCCGCCTTTTTTTCGATTTTGCGCATCGTATTTTATACGATAATGCGCAAGCAACTTCGTGTTTATCACGGTTTATGGGTGAATATATGGTAAAACAAGCGGTCATTATTGGCGCTGGGCCTGCAGGTATTTCGGCAGCACTATATTTGGCGCGCGCTGGCGTCGACACAACGATCGTTTATAGAGACGCTGGAGCGTTGGGAAAAACGGAACTTGTTGGGAACTATTATGGTTTTGCAGATCCCATTACGGGTCCCGATTTGTTCGAAATAGGCAAGAAACAAGCCGAAAACTTAGGTGCCAAGCTCGTCCAAGCCGAGGCTATGGGCATCACTTTTGGCGAAAAGATGGAGTTGGTCAGTTCCCTTGGCAACTTCCCCGCAGATGCGATTATTCTCGCGACGGGTTCGCAGCGCAGGCGCCCGCGAATCAGCGGTATTGCTGAGCTCGAGGGGCGAGGGGTGAGCTATTGTGCGGTTTGTGATGCGTACTTTTACCGTGGCAAGACCGTTGGCGTTTTGGGTAGCGGGAACTACGCTGTGCACGAGGCGAGCGAGCTTTTGCCTTTGGCTGGAAAGGTTACACTTTACACACAGGGTGAGGAACCGCCGCCCAATTTACCCGAAAATTTGGCGCTTGATCGCCGTAAAATCGTGAATATTAAAGGCGATAAGTCGCTGGAGTCCATCGACTTTGAGGACGGTAGCAGCGAATCGCTCGACGGTCTTTTCATCGCCCAAGGCGTGGCTGGAACGGCCGAACTCGCCTTAAAAGCTGGCGCCGAAATAGACAACAACCGCATTGTTGTTAACGAAAAGATGGAGACGACGCTCGAGGGTCTCTACGCCGCAGGCGACTGCATCGGTGGCATGCTCCAGATTGCCAAGGCGGTGCACAACGGCGCGCAAGCGGCGATGAGCGCCATCCAATATTTGCGAAAATTGAAGTCCTAAGGCTGCAATTTACCCCATTAATATCCCTATTTTTTAAAATTTTTGTTTTGGGGGGGAAGTCTCCCCCTCGGCAAAGCCTCCGCACAAAATGCAGCAGCGACTGCATTATAAAATGCGTTGTTTCGCCTGTTCGGCGAACCACCGCATTTTATGCATTCGCAGCGCCTTTTGTGCGGGGGTCTTTGCCTACCCCCTCGCAGGCGTGCTGGCAACAAAATAGTCAAAGGAGCAACGGTGAGAGTTGGAATTATTGGTTACGAAGGTAGTGGCAAGACTACGATTTTCAGTGCTCTAGCGGGTATTGATCCAGAGCAAGCAGCAGCGCAGCGCAGCTATATTTGGGAGGTGAAGGTTCCCGATGAGCGGATCGACAAGCTCTCTGCGATGTACAGCCCCAAAAAAACCATTTACGCCACCGTGCAGTTCGTCGATGTGATGGCGCAATCGGCTGCAACGGGCAAACGCTTGAGTGCAGAGGTGGTCGCTAAAATCCGCGAATCCGATGTTTTGGCCGTGGTAGTTCGCGGTTTTGACAACGGCTACGAGGAGGCAAAGCCAGCGCTCGAAGCCGCTTCCATGATGTCGGATCTGCTACTCGCCGATATGGAGATTGTAGAGCGCAAAGTCGAGCGGATGCAGAAGGATCGCTCAAGTGAGCAAGAGAAAGCGCTCTTTTTGCGTATGCAAGCCGCCCTAGAGGAGGGAACTTGGCTTAAGGATCTAGAATTTGAGAAAGCGGAAGAGGAACTTTTGCGCGGCTACCAACTGATGACGCTAAAACCCGTGATCGTGGTTGTAAACGTTAGCGAATCCGAGGCCGATGAATTGAGCGCTGCGAAGTACGAAGCGGACTTAGCAGACGTTAAAGCGCCTATTTTTGTGCTCTCAGCAAAGGTTGAAGGCGAAATCGCGCTGATGGACGAAGAGGATCAAACGGAGTTCTTAAAGGATTTAGGCATAAAGGCAACGGCGCGTGATCGCTTTATTCGTGCGGCGTATAAAATGCTAGATTTAATTTCATTCTTTACCGTAGGTGAAGACGAAGTACGCGCTTGGACGGTGAAGAATGGCGCGACAGCCCAAGAGTCAGCGGGCAAGATCCATACGGATTTAGCCAAATGTTTTATCCGCGCTGAGCGCATGTCGAGTACCGATTTATTGGAGCTTGGCAGTGAAGCCCGTGTCAAAGAAGCGGGTAAGTTTGAGTTAAAAGGAAAAACGTATATTACGCAAGACGGCGATATTTTACACATCAGAGCGAATGCATAGCCATATAACATTCGATTTCTCTTGATATTGTGAAGTATTGCACAGCGTTATAGGAGGGCAGCGATGCGAGTTAGGCTAATGATTTTGCTTTTTGCGATAGTGGGGGGCTTATCGTTTGTGCTGCCAGCCCAAGCGCAGTCTAAGAAGGGCGGCGTCCCGAAGTTAGCGCAAGAGTCGATGGAAAAGGCGTTTAAAGCCTTTGCCGATAAGCAATTTGCGGCGGCGCTGAGCCACTGCGAAAAGGCGATGAAGAGCGCACCAAAGAATGTCGAGGTCATTGCAGTCTGTATGCTTTTATATCAGCGCAATGAGCGTCACGCCGAATGCTTAGATTTAGCGCAAAGAATTCGCAAATTACACAAAGACGCCGATAAAGAGTTTAGTCTTTGCGATGTCGAGGGAATATCGTACTACAAGCTACATCGCTGGGATGATGCTATTGCGAGTTATTCGCGTTGTAGCCGCGAGGGCGAGAGCGACGCGGGGCGCTCAATTTCGATGGGTAATCTTGCGGAAATCTACATGGTTAAAGGCGATCTTGCGGGGGCGGAGATGCGATATCGCGAAGCACTCAGCATCGATCCCAAAAATATCCATGCGCAATTTGGCTTAGTCGTCGCGTTGATGCGCCAAAACAAAATCGATGAAGCACGGGAACTCTACATAGAAGGCGCTCTACGCGATCCGAAGCTTCGCTTCTTTTCGGACGCGTTTTTTGAACCCGCGGGTGAGCTAGATTATCATCGCGCTACGTTGTCGTATTTGGGTGAACGTATGGGGGAGGCGGAATTTTATTTGAAGCGCTATCTTCAGTATGAGCTTCCCGAGTACTTTATTAAGGATGGAGAAGCGCTAAAGAATCGAATAGCAAAACAGCAAGACCCGCGTATTGCTCATTATCCCATTTTGCTCGAAAGCGTCACATCGATCGCCATCGATCCCACTTTGCGTTACATGGCCATGGGCACCATGGAAGGCGGCTTATATCTTGTCGACCTCAAGGAACAAAAGCTGCGAACCTTTCAAGAAACGGGCGATTCTATATTGCACCATCTAAGCTTCAAGGGAGACTTGTTGTATGCGCTCAACGTCAATACTGTGTATGTTGGGGATCTTAAGCAGGAACCCATAGCGCTTTATTACTACAAATTAGAGGATTACGAAGTTTTGGGAATGCAGGACGCCAATAGTCGCCTTCTATTACGTAGGGACGACGATGTCTATATCGTGGATCCACAAAACTTCGCGCAAAAACAGATTGTCAACGATCTGGCTGAAATTAAGGACATCCAAGATCTGAGCAGCGCACATTCAACGTTATTCCGCCGCTTACAGGCTCTGGAAGGAGCAGGCTCCATATCGCCTAAAACACACCGCATTCCCCCCGCTTGGGGAACGCATCGGGTGATGGTCGCTCATCCTTCTAAGCCTTTGTATGCGCTGGCCAGCGAAAATCTCGCCATTTTATTCGACGATAAGGGCAAGGTTTTGCGTTTTATACTTCAAAAGCAAGGAAGCATCACACGAACCCTAGCCTTTGATGCATCGGGGAAATACCTCGTCATTGTGTCGAGTGCGATGGCCGAGATCTGGAGTCTTGAGGAATTGGGGCTCTAGGGAAGTTCTGATTCATGGGCTATCGCCCTTAGAAGCCGTTTTTTGTGTAGAGTTTTGATTTTATTGGCTTTTTTGAAGCCCCCGTGACGTTTTATACTTTAGCTTAGCATCGTTTTGACTGTTCTTGCATTACTCGTAGCCTCATTTTTGACGAAGATTTGGGTTAAGATATGAAAAATCGAAGAATCTCACTATTTTCTCTATATTTTATAGCGTTTTGTGCGTTGATTTTGGCTTTTACTTTTAGCGCTTGTCGCAGTGTGACGCATGTGGATAAGCCCGCGCAAGAGCAAAATGGCATGTCCCGGTGCCCAAACGATAACGCCGAAAAGGCGAAAGTAAGCGATAATGGCGCTAATAAGGTGGAGCAAGCAAAGTTTGAGAAAGAGCAAAGGCCCTCAGCGACAAAAAGCGATACGGATGACGCCCTGGCCGCAGATGGTAGACGCTTTATTGAAGATGAGAAGAACACCATTCAGATTTTTGAACAAGCAGCGCCAGGCACTGTTTTCGTAACGCAGAGCCAAATTGTACGCGATTGGCGCACTGCCAGCGCCCTAGAAGTGCCGGCGGGAACGGGTACTGGTTTTATTTGGGATAAAGATGGGCATATCGTGACGAACTTCCATATCATTGCAGGCGGAAGCTCTTGGTCGGTAACCCTATACAACCAAAAAACCTATACTGCCACGCTCGCCGGTGGGGATCGCAACAAAGACATAGCGGTGCTTAAAATCAACGCCCCCGCTTCGGAGCTTGAACCAATCAAGTTGCCGCCCGAAGATGCAACGCTGTCGGTGGGACAGAAGGCTATCGCCATTGGGAACCCCTTTGGGCTAGACCACACACTAACGACGGGGATTATTTCGGCTATTGGTCGCGATATGCGTGGCTTTGGGGGTGTTACTATTAAAGAGATGGTGCAAACGGACGCGTCGATTAATCCGGGGAACTCGGGCGGTCCTCTCCTCAACTCCAAGGGAGAGTTAATCGGCATGAATACGATGATTTTGTCGAGAACAGGTACATCGTCTGGAATTGGTTTTGCGCTTCCCATTAGCGTTATACGCCGCATTGTGCCGCAGATTATTAAAACTGGCCGCGCTGAGCAGGTGGGTTTGGGTATTTTAACGATCCCCGATAACGTTGCGCGTCGCTACGGGGTACGCGGTGTCATGGTTCAAGCCGTGATGGAGAACTCCGATGCACAAAGAGCGGGATTACAGGGGCTAGTTTCAACGCAACGCGGCTATGTCATTGGCGATATTATTGTTGGAATTGATGACGCCGTAGTGCGCAATCTCAACGATTTGTACACCGCTATTGATGGGCATAACGCGGGCGACGTAGTCAGTGTAAAGATCTTGCGCAACGGCAAACCCATGACTTTAAACATTCAACTCTTTGTGATTAACGACTAAAATTTTGATGCTTTTGGCGATAACGTGTAAGTCTTAAGGAAACTCTGATTCATTGGGGCTACCGCCCTAAACCCCGTCTAAGGGGTCGAAACGAGTAAAACTGAGTGTTTTATGAGTTGATGACCCGCTTTCGCAGTGAGCATGTCCAAGCCAAGCTCGCTTGAGCTTGTGACATGCGAACAAGAAAAAAAACCGTAGGTTTTTCATGAGACTAGATTTGCGCAATCGAACGCAAGCCTGCGTGAGTGCGGCGCAAATCGTAGTCGGAATTGAGGAACTGAGCCCTTAGAATCCGTTTTTGTGTGTAGAGTATTGATTTTATTGACTCTTATTTTGAAGACTCAGCTGAATCTCTTTACTTTCATTAGCTCTTTTTTTGACTAACTTTGCATTAATCAGAGCGTCCTTAGCAAAGTTTCAAACGGGTGTTAGTGTTTGAATGGGGTTTATAGAGTGGAGCAAAGAGACTGGGGGGGGTAGCGCAGGATCGCCGAGACAAATTCGCAATGAGCGTATTTTATGCGATGGTTTGCCGATTAGGCGAAACATCGCATGAAATAAACGCGAATTGTCGAATATGGCGAGGAAGCCTGCGCGTAGGGGCGGCGAAGCCCCCCAACAAAATGGAAATATGGTTATTCGATGCATGATAATGGTATTGCAACTAGTGTTTGTTTGGCTTGTGCAAAATAGATTGCATAAGCTTGTGTATGATGCTATCAACCTTGCGCTCGTTTGCGCTGTGCATTTTGCGGTGCCATGGCGAGCTGGTTTTTATGATGGAGAAGAAAATGGCAAAGTTAACGCCAGTGGCGGAAGTAAAGGACAAGTTTGGTTCTAAAGAGAATTTGGCTAAAACGGTCTTGGCTCAGTTAGAGAGGCCAGAGGACGAGAGTAAGGAAGAGTTTGAGAGACGCATACTGACTCTAAGTAACCGTAAGTTGCTAAAACTCAATGATGCCCACGAAGAGTTGCTAAAGCGTTTTGGTAGCAAAGCGGCGCTTGTGGATGCCATTGTTGCCCTAGCTTGTGTCGGCAAAGTCGATACGACGTATAAAGCAAAACTTGAGCGTATGCGTACGGCGCCCTTGCTTGATCTGCATAAGTCGCTTGCGCGCAAGGCGAAAAAAAGCTAAATTGCTGTTCTAGGGGCATACTGATGAAGGGGGCGAAGCTTTACAATACGAGGTAAACGATGCAGACGAGATTTCGGACTTTACGCTTTCAGCTTATGGGTGTTATGGCGATTCTTGCCTGCATTGTTTTATTTACGGCGTGTAAAAGTGAACGTCGCAGTGCGGGTGAAGCGCCCGAGGTCAAGTTTGACGATACGGGTAAAATGCATGTGCAAAGACCGATTGACGCTGCTCCCGACGTAGCCGACAACGAGCAGCATTTGCTCCCCAAAGAAGAGTTTGTCGGCGGCGTTATGCCCAATGAGCGAAAGGCGCAAAAACTGGTAAATCAGCTATCCAATTATACGATGGCTATTTGTTCTGATATGTTGGAGTGTCCCGCGGGCTTAGACGAGCTAAAAAAAGAGATGAAAGAGCGCTACAAGCTCAATTGGCCTAATGATCCTTGGGGAAATCCCTACGCATACACGCGTACGGATAGCAGCAAGTTCGTTATTATTTCCTGGGGTCCCGACAAAGAAGCAGGGACGGCAGATGATATTAAAATCTCTGAACGCAATGAGTAGTTGTGAGCTGTAGAGATAATTTAGATAGCGCTTGCGAACTAAGAAGTAAAATGTCTTTTTTTCGGAAATCCGCGCGTAGAATTTTACAAGCTGCAAGTCTCTTATTTGTGGTTTTTTTGTTCACGGCTTGTCAAGATGAAGCCTTGGCTAAAAATATCGAAAAACTGCGGGAGCTGCAGCATTGTTTAGAGCACAATAAGTATGACACGGAAATTCTAGTGCAAGAACTTGAGCTCTTTGTCGTTAACAATGAGGGTTATTTTACAAAAAACCGTGAGAAGTTTGAGTCCTATCGCGCTGATAAGTTGGAGCGCCTAGCCACGGTCAAGGAGAGCGAAGTCAACGAGATATTCGAGCGACTTTATGCCCTAAATCAAGAGATCCTTAACAAACTAAGGAGCGACCCCGAGAGGCTTGAGCAGTATGCAGAGCTGATGGGGCGGCTTCGATAGCTGGTGTTTAAGTGCGTTTTTTCGTTGCTCTCGCATTTGGCATTTTTCTTGCGTGCGGCGTTATAGCATGCAACGACGTAGAAGATGAAATGCAAAACTACGGTCGTATGAATGTGCAACGCGCAGCACCTGCGCTAAAGCAGTGTATCAAAGAAATCGAAAGCTTGCGCTGGCGTATTCCAGCGCTTGATTTAGCCATGCACGTGCACAAAAGTGCAGAGCAGCAGGCGCTGGCATTCTTGGATGTGCGCGAAAAACCGTCAAACGTCTACTACACGATTCTGCGCGGCGGCAGCTTAAAGGATGTCGCAAATAATTTTGGGATCTACCACCACGATATTACGGCGCTAAACTCCGGTGTTCCCCTCAACGCGCCGTTAAACGCAGGCACAAGGGTGCGGGTATACAAGCGCGATGAGGCCAGTCAATCGCATGGCCACTGCTGGGCTGGCAAGCTTATCGCTGGCGTCCCTATGCCCGAGGGACCTGGAAGGATACTGCGAACGAATCGCTTTAAATCTTGGGCTACAGACTACGTTATTGAGAGTTTGGACTATTCTCTAAAGCAATGGGCAAAGCGCTACCCAGAGCGTGATCCCATTTTTATCGGAAATCTTTCACTACGCGTTGGCGGCGATATTGAACCCCACAAAACCCACGAAGCAGGGCGAAGCGTAGATCTGGGTTACCCCGTTGTACGCACAAAAACAGATCCGCTACAGTGGCATAAACCCACGCGTAAGAACTTTGACTGCGAGGCTAACTGGGATTTGATCAAGCTCCTTATGGAAGGGGGAGAGCTTATAGAGATCCTTATCGACTACGAGATACAGGGCTATCTCTACGACTGCGCGCCCGAGGTTTTGGGTGCGGACGCATCGCGGTATTTGACACTCATGCAGTATCCCAAGGGGCCGCGTGCGCCTAGGCGCTTTATTCGCCATGTCAAAGGACACGAAGATCACTTGCACATTACTTACCGCTGTGCAACCCACGATAAAGCCTGTAAGCAGTAGTGAAAACATAGAAAGAATGAACAGGCTTGTGCTATACACTATACAGCGCGCATGATTGCATCTTGTAGCGCAAGATAATAGAGGTATAGTATGCAAAAAAACGCAATGCTCTACATTAGCTTGATAGTCGTAGTTCTAGCTTTAAGTTGTGGGCGCAAAGAAACGAGCAACACCGCTGAGTGGGATGAACCTAGAACTGAGAACGTAAAACGTGAGAGCTACAAAGCAGCGCCGCCTCCCGAAAATGCACAGCGTATAACAGCTACCCCACGCTACGACGAGAAGGGAGCTATTTTGCTTAGCGATACCAAGTTTTACGGCGCTGTCGTACCCAAAGAACACGAGCTACTACACTGCGCCGATTGGGGCTGCCGTATTGCCGTACAAATGTCGCGCGGCGAAGTCGAGAGTTTTTTGCGCCAAAACTTCCCTGGGCGAAAACTGGAGTACAAAGAAGCTGTCAACACCTTTTTGTTACACGCTGTAGCTAGCGATGAAGACGATGTGCGACCGGTCGTTCCTACGATAGATCCGAGTATTGAGCCGCCAAAGGCAGATAGCGACGTTAAAATCGAAGCCGCTTGGGTAGCTGAGCGTAGCCGCTATGAATTTCAGTACCATAATCCGTCGTATAAAGAGGAAGTGCCTGTGAAAGAATTCGAGTCTAAGGACGGCGAAGAAACTGAAAACATCGAACACTGAATTTTAAAGCAGGGCTTAGCTTGTTTGGGAAGCATGCAATGGAGATAACGTATAGATGTTAAAGATAATGTTGTTTGACCACGAAGTCATGGACGTTATTGAAGCTGAGATAGCGCTTAGTAAACACGGCTTTAGCACCATTAAACTCACGGGAAGTTACGCTATTTTACCCAAAATAGACTTTGAAAAACCCGACATCCTCCTCTTTAACCCCGATATTCCCAATTTCAATGCAGACGCTTTTCTAGAGTCTTTGCGACTTGAGCCGAAATTAGAAAACCTCGTTATCGTCGCCATCGCTTACGGCGAAGAGAAGCGAATAGAAGAGTTTTGCTTAAAACACGATCTACACGGGTATTTTTTAAAGAACAACGGCTTTGTGGATTTAGGCGAGTTTTTGTCTCAGTTTTTGTAGCACTATGAATATTCCTAGAGCTGCGCAACGATCTAAAAACTTTAGGAGAGCTTTGCACGGGGGGAAACCCTTTTCTTTGTGCCGAGGAAAAGATGTTTCCCCCCGTACCCCCCTTCCCCAAAGAAAGCACTCTTTTAAGCACTTTTCGAATAAAATGTCATTCTGTCTTCGCACTGCCTTATTTTATTAGCATTTGTAGCTTATGTTTCTCTACAAAATGTCTCATTTTGTTTAAAACTGTATCGGATTTGTAAAATTATATTCACAATTTCTAGCCGTGCAAAGGTCTCTTTAGTTTAAAATATTTTGTCAAAATGAAAATTTTCTGAACGTAAGTGGCCAAAAGATGTATATAGCTATGTAGCAGGGGCGTGTGGGTTAAAAATGGATTTTGATGCTTGACACGTGAACTTCTGTACAGTATAGATTTTGTTGCGCAAGTCGCGTTGCTGAACAAAGGAGTAGTATGGCAAAGGAAGTAAGTAGAGAGAAAACCTTAGAAGTGGCGATATCTGCAATCGAAAAGCAGTTTGGTAAGGGCGCGATTATGCGTTGGGGAAGCAATGAACAAGTGGCAGCTCCAGCGATTCCGTCGGGTTCCGTTGGTTTAGATATAGCCCTAGGCATTGGCGGCTTTCCGCGTGGGAGGGTCATTGAGGTTTATGGACCAGAGGCAAGCGGTAAGACCACCGTAGCGTTGCATGCGATTGCAGAGTGCCAAAAGATGGGTGGTATAGCCGCATTTATCGATGCCGAACACGCTCTTGACGTTCAATATGCGCGGCGTTTGGGTATAGACATTGATGAGCTTCTCATCAGTCAGCCCGACTACGCCGAGCAGGCACTAGCCATCGCTGAGATGCTCATTCGCTCAAACGCTGTCGATATCATTGTGGTCGACTCGGTAGCAGCACTCGTACCCCGTGCTGAACTCGAAGGCGACATGGGCGATTCACACATCGGTTTACAGGCTAGGCTCATGAGCCAGGCCATGCGAAAACTAGCCGCAACCTCATCTAAAAGCAGAACCTCACTGGTTTTCATCAACCAGCTGCGCACCAAAGTCGGCGTTATGTTTGGTAACCCCGAGACTACATCGGGTGGAAACGCGCTTAAATACTATTCATCCGTTCGCTTGGATATCCGAAAAACCAGCGCCATTAAGAACGGTACGGAGCTTGTCGGTCAGCGTACGCGCATACGCGTTGTAAAGAACAAGATGGCATCCCCCTTTAAAGAGGTGGAAGTCGATATTATTTACGGTTTTGGTATTTCACGCGAAGGCGATATTTTGGATCTAGGCGCCGACCTCGGAATCATCGAAAAGGCAGGATCGTGGTACTCCTTTAATGGGGAGCGTTTGGGGCAAGGACGCGAAAATGCGAAAGAGTTCTTAACAGCAAATCCAGTGATTATGCGCCAAATTGAAAATGCTGTTCGTGAGAAACACTCGCTGCCCACACTTGAGCAAGTCGCAGAATCTGCCCCTGAAGTTGGTGAAGCGATTGAAGGCGATGTAGAATAGCGCGAAAGCTCGTAGAATAGCGCGAAAGCTCGATGAAGACCTTTGCATAACTTTTGTCCCTAAGGGCGAACTCAATGTTCGCCCTTAGGGAAACTCTGAACAATGGGAAAATTGCCAAAAAAGTAGCTAGAGAAAAACAACGAAAGTTAGGCGGGTTTTCAAAATAAAGTCAATAAAATTAACACGCTACACAGAGGAAGGGTTCTAAGGGCGATAGCCCTTAGACGGGGTTTGGGGCGGTAGCCCCAAAAATAAATCAGAGCTTCCTTAGCAAAACGGGGAGCAATCGCTGTCATCACAATCAATTTTTCCGTTCCCGTCGTTGTCGATGCCATCCTTACAACGGGCTGTGGTATTTTCCTTAATATCACTGCAATTCACCGCTTCCGTGGCTGAATTACGTGGGCTGGGCAGACCAACGACAAAGTCGTCTTTATTATTGTTGGTGTCAATACAGCCTTCACTTCTTCTATAGGCAGCAGAAGTTTTACTGAGCTTTGGCGCGGTTGCGTTCTCTCCACCTTCCGCCCAGTTTGCACCACCGTAGCCAAGGGCATCGACAAAAGTTCCTTCATCGGGCATTACGGAGCTCAATGGCGTAGGGCTATTTACCAAGAAGAGCTTACCTGATTCGATGTTTGCTAAGAGATTAGGGCTACACTTGTGGTCTGCATCGGGCGCAATAGGGGCATCACCGTTTGTGCTTTGGCGAATATCAACGAGATAGTATGATTTTGCAGGAATTACCATGTTCTCGGGCAGTGGACAAACGTATATTCTCGTTCCAGCACCGCTTGCATACTGTAGACTCCATGACTCTAGCCTTGCATCTTCATTACCGCGGTTAAAGAGTTCAACGTATTTGGATTGGAAGCTAGAGCCTGAGTTTGCTCCACCTGTATAGGCTTGGCTAATAACGACAAGAGGTGTTTCGTTAATGACGCAAGAGCCTGAGACACATATTTTAGGCGTATCGCACTGCTTCCACTCACCTTCGGGTTTGCTTGTAGTGTCGCAGTACTCCGTAGCATTTATGGGGTTACAGCTCGGTGCTACGCACAGACTAGTTTTACATTGTCCATTTTCACAAGCAAAGTCACACTTTGTAAAGACGCCGGGTTTATCCCATGCAACGTCGCTACACAATCCATCTGTTGTGCCGATTTTAGTGCAGCCATTAGCTTTACAGTCACCTCGTTCAGTACAAACGTTTTGGCTTGGGTCGTCGGTATTTACTTGGCAATACTGTTCAGCGGGACAATGATTCTCTGCATCGCATTCACCCATGGTTGGGAAGTCGCAAACTGTATTGACACATTGGCTTTTGCCGTCACTGCGATCCGCGCAATGTGCATCGTCTTCGCACTCAAGACAGTTGACGAGATTATAGTGGCAATCTTCGCTACAAAGTAAATCCCCGGCGCTATAACCTTCAAAATCAGCGCAGGTCTTAGCATTGAGATTGCTCTTGTCGCATTCTTCATCACCTTCAACGCGACCATCGCCACAGACTGGTGTATGGCTAGGATCCACACAATAGCCCGATTCGGAGCAGATTTCGTCATCAATACATAAGCTCGTATCTTCAGTGGTACACTCGACGCAAGCGCTCGCATTAAATTCGCAGGAGCGCGTACAGCTTAATTGCCCAGCGACAAATTTTTGGGGTTCGAAGTCTTTACAGCTTTTGCCCCCTAAATCAGCGCCGTCGCATTCTTCGTCACCCTCTCGCACTCCGTCGTTACACACGGGCTCATGTGATGGCGTTTGGCACTTGTTGCTAGTGAGTTCGCATTTCGTCTTACCGTCGCTGCGAGTAGCGCAGTCTGCATCCGTTGAGCATTCTTTGTCTTGCTGCTCTGGGACGCATTCTCCATTTTCGCAAACGTAGCCATTGTCACATTCGGGCTTACATTTTTAAGGCGCAGAATCGTCGCAGGAAAAAAAGCATAAAGTGCAGCATGCAAAGACGCATGCAAAAAGCGTTGAATTTCTCATTCTAGTCTCCCAAAAACCATACACGTAATTCTTAACAGCTGTAGCGTTTAGCACAGCTCAAGCTGTTAAAATAATAGCGTTTAGTCGTTCAAAGTCAAAGTCGAAATAATGGCAAAACAAGATTGTTTCGCGGCGTGTAACGGCCATGTTCTGAGTGTTGCCATGGGCGAGAGCGTCATTCCGTGAATGCATTCATGCGGCGGATTTGGACTTCCATTAAAATAAACGCATCTCCATCGTTTATTTTTGCAAAATAAAATCCATTTCCGGCGCTAGACCACGAAATTTTAAACTTATCCTGTTTTGTCGTAATCTCTACTCCATCTAACCATTCAATGCCGTCTTCTTCGGCAGGGCTAGCATAGCGGACAGCGCGTAGATTTTGAAGCTGACGTAGTAGCAGCGCTAGTCGCTCCCCTTGTATTTCGTGTGCCGCTCCCGCAAGCGTGTAATCCCAGCTGCCGTCAGCTCTACGAACTAGTGAAGTGTTTTCGCGCTCTAGAAAGTCGATTCTCTCCAATTCGTTGCGATCGATCGCAAGTACTCGGCGTTGTCGTAGTAAAGTTAAATCTGGCAAAAGGCTCATTACGCGAGCTTTGGACAAAATCGCCACACGTCCCTCAATGATACTGAGTCTATCTCCCTCTTTAAGGTCTCGCCAGTTTGCAGCTTCAGGGTGTAATTTCGCTTGTATACCGATCTGTATGGTGCGCGCTTCGCCATTTTGCTCAAAACTTAAGCTTCCTCCTTCGATTCCATGCATCACTGTGTCCGTATCGATACAATCGGCGAAATTATCGATACTGAGGTTTGCGATCTGTAGCAATAAGGCTTCGATCGCATCTTGATCCAAATCGAAACTTTCGTCGTCTACTAGCCGCCATTCTGCGCTGTTGTTTTGACCCAGATGCTTTTGCAATGCGTAGCTAGTCTGGCCCGCCCGGACGCTGATGCGATCAATGTCATGGCTATCGAAGCTAAATATTTCACGATGGCGCCAAAGTCTAAGTTCTTGCGAAAAAACGCTTCCGAGATCATATAAAGGCACAAAAACACGCAGTGCTTCGCCTTCATCGCGTTGAATCCAAGTACGCTCTTCGTTGCTGTGCTCGGGGCGCATGCTTTTTCCTAATTTAAAGCGATCAACTGCGATATTCTGTGAATATAGCACCACGACGGGCGCCTCGTCACTAAGACCCAAGTTGCTAAATAGGCTGCTCGTGTTTTCGATAAGATCGATTTTTAGCTCTTGGCTAAGTATGGCATCGATTTTTTTGAATTGGGCCGCATCCACATGCTTAGGAGCGCAAACTTCATCACCGGCTGCTTTATAGTTCCAAGTGTTGGCGCTTCTATAAAAATAATCATGCACCTCACCCTTTATAATTTCGATGGCATCGACCTTAGACCAGCTCGCTGTATGTTGATCCCATTTAATGACGGAACTTTTGGGTTTAATCAAGAAGAAGTATAATAAAGACGCGGCAACGAGGGCTAGAAGAAGAATTTTAATGGTCTTTGTCATGATATCATAATAGAAAACCCAAGTATCCTTGGGTTTTAAGCAGTTTTGCTAAATTATCTGCGATCCGTTAAGCCGAACGCTTAGATAAGAGTGAAGCTCTTTACTTTTTCATATTGGCGTCTGCATACGCAGCTGCTTGCGCCTGTATTTCGTTCCAACGTTGCGGCTCTAGGCGCTGAATAAGTTCACCTTCAATTTGGAGATCGCGTCCCGAGGAGTAGAAGGAACCATAACTGTCGTTCTCGTTGTAGTCGAACTTAATTTTTGAGGTGGTATCGCTTAATCGATAACCTGTAACGAGGTAGCGTCGTTGGTTACCAGAGGTTGTGTGAGACCACTCGGTTTCTACAACGTAGCCGTTGCCAGAATCACGAACTTGGTAGCCGCGATTAAATAAAAGAGCGCGAGCCTCAGCCCAAAGTCGTGAAAACTCTACGTTATACTCATAGGATTCGACATGCGAATTTACATAGGAGTTGATCATGGACTGTCGCTGCATACCAGCACAGGATACAGCGCTAAGTGACAGAGCAAGTGCGAATAGAAACAACCATATCAAACGAGCGGATTTCATAGTAACCTCCAAAATATAGGTGCAAACTGGGCGGGCAAGTTTAGCCCATAGCTGTAGTTACTGCAAAAACTATGCCAAGAGGCGCTTACTTGCAAAACTCCATGCTTATTTATCTACACTGCATCGTAGCGCTAAGGGGGGTAGCGCGGGATCACTGAGTAAAAGACACAATGAGCCAATAAAATGCGATGGATGAGCGGTTTGAGCGAATACATCGCATTTTATAATGGCGAATTGTGAATTTTACGAAGAAGCCCGCGCGTAGGGGGGATTTATCCCCCCACCAAAGGAAATTTGGGCTTAGCTGCAGTCTTTGCTTTTGAAGTTTGTAGCCAAAAGGGTCGCCAACCTGTGAAAATCGCTCTTCGTATCGATGTATCGCACTTCGGTGACGAGGGTGGCGGGATCGACCAAATCTTTGAAGGGAACGAAGCAAAGGTCGAGCTGGCCTTCGGTGGAGACCATGACGCCGTCGAGGGATTTTTCGACCAATGCGACGTAGGCACCGACGCCGAGTTGGCTTCCGAGCATGACGTCAAAGGCGTGTGGGGGCGCGCAGCGAGCTTCGTAGCCGAGTTGGACGCCGTTGACTTTTCGCTCAATTCCGGCGCGCTCCTTGAGGCGAGCCATGACGCGTTTTGCGACCATATGTCCGAGGTGGACGTCGCCTAAGGAAATGTGGCCGTGCTCGTCGCGGGTGGTTTCTTCGAGGAATTTTTTGGGTAGTTTTTCGGCAAGACCCTCGGCGAGTACAATGACGCCGTAGTCTTGAGAGCGCTTGGAGCGGCAAACGACGAGGTCGACGATGTGGTCAACGAGTACGTCCATGTCGAGATGTCCGTCGTAGGCTTTGTTAGCGGCTTTCATGAGGTCTTCAATGTCTTCGACGGCTAGTATCATTTGGGCTTCACCCGCCATGGCGACACCGTAGGAGAGCCAGCCCGCTTTTCGGCCCATACACTCGACGATGAAGTAGGCGCGCGCTGCTTTTGCGTCGGCTAGGAGGTTTTGGACTTCGCTAGCCATCCAGTGCACCGCGGTGAAGTATCCGAACGTGAAGTCAATGCCTTTGTAGTCGTTGTCGATGGTTTTGGGCAGATGAACAACGCGAATTGGGCGCTCAACATTATTAATGCGCTGGTATTCATAAATTTTGTTGGCGGTTTTGAGGGTATCGTCTCCGCCAATCGAGACTAGGGCGTCGATATTGAGGCTGCGCAAGGCTTGGACTGTGCGCTTTAGCGGCGCGGATTTGCTGGCATCGCTTAAGTCAGCTGGCCCGCCAATACTGCGTCCCGGGTTTGCGCGCGCGGTTCCAATCATAATGCCGCGTGCATTGCGACTCTCTTCGACGTCGGCAAAAGTGAAACGACGATAGTCAATGCCTTCTCGCAGGGGCTTGGTTTGAGCATCGTAAATATGCAATGCGGAGTATCCGTGCATGATTCCGATGACCTCGATGCCGTGTTTTAGGCAGGCTAAAGCACAGGACGAAATCACCGCATTGGCGCCAGGGGCGGGGCCACCTGCAAATAGTATCGCAATTCGTTTAATATTATTTCCCGACGTTGTCATAAAGCATCTCCTTGTTAGGGGGCGCAAAACTATGCGCCTCAAAGCGCGCGTATACTAGCATATAGTCTAAGATTAAACTAGCGGTACTTAGCTTATGGTGCAGAGCGCGTGGACTTATCAATACTTTGCGTATTTTTCTATTTTTCAAAATTTATTGACGGAAGCGTTGCTCTAAAAAACGCAGTTTAACGCGAAATTTAAGCTTTTTACCTTTGTGGGGGAAGTGTCCCCCTACGGCGCAACCCCGCGCTGTGCGCGGGTTTGCGCCTACCCCCTCTGCGGGGGTCCAGACCCCCGCAACGCCCCCATATCGATGCACAAAGTTACCTTAAGGTTGCTTGCTCAATGCAAAAACGGCAAAAAGTCGTTAGAGCAAAGTAACGGGAATTTGGCAATAAATAGCTTGACCTTGCAGAAGCGGTGCCTATCCTTCTACTCCGTGAGCGCGGCTACTCGTTGTGCAAAGCGCTAAGTCATTGTTTTTGTTCAATAATTTGATTAGGAGATGTCATGAATATTCGTCCATTACAAGATAGGATTTTGGTTAAACGCGTTGAGAGTGAGTCGCGGAGTGCTGGTGGAATCATTATTCCGGACTCGGCCAAAGAGAAGCCCGTGGAAGGTATTGTGAAGGCAGTGGGACCTGGAAAGGTCAACGACGATGGTACGCGCGTAGCGATGGAGACTAAAGTTGGTGACCGCGTGCTCTTTGGTAAATACGCTGGTTCCGAGGTGAAGATTGACGGCGAAGAGCATATTATCCTCAAAGAATCGGACGTGCTTGGTATTATTGATTAATTTTAAATCATTTTGGAGAACAAAATGTCAGCAAAAGATATTATTTTCGCAGAAAATGCGCGACAGAAAATTTTGTGTGGTGTAAACCAAATCGCAGATGCCGTAAAAGTAACCTTGGGTCCCAAAGGTCGAAACGTTGTCATTCAGCGTAGTTTTGGCGCTCCCCTCATTACTAAAGATGGTGTCACCGTTGCCAAAGAAACTGAACTTGCCGACAAGTTCGAGAATATGGGCGCCCAGATGGTACGCGAGGTTGCGTCTAAAACCAGCGATATCGCAGGTGACGGCACGACGACTGCTACCGTTTTGGCACAAGCGATCTTCCGCGAAGGTGTAAAGTTTGTGATTGCGGGACACAACCCCATGGCAATTAAACGCGGAATCGACAAATCCGTCGAAGCTATCGTCGAGCGTTTGCAGGCACTATCGCGTCCCACGGCTAGCGAACACGAAATTGAGCAAGTAGGAACGATTTCGGCTAACTCCGATAAAACCATCGGCGAAATTATCGCAAAGGCAATGTCCGAGGTGGGTAAAGATGGCGTTATTACGGTTGAAGAGGCTAAGGGGCTAGATACTGAACTTGAAGTTGTCGAAGGTATGCAGTTTGATCGTGGATACGTTTCGCCTTACTTCGTTACGAACGCCGAGCGCATGGAAGTTTCCTTTGAGAAACCCAAAATTTTGCTCTACGACAAGAAGATATCGAACATGGTCGAACTCTTGCCGCTACTCGAAAAGGCCGCTGGCACAGGGCGTCCCCTACTTATTATTGCCGAAGACATCGAGGGCGAAGCTCTTGCGACTTTGGTCGTCAACAAGATGAGAGGCGCACTGCAAGTCGCCGCCGTTAAGGCGCCTGGCTTTGGTGATCGACGCAAAGCCATCATGCAAGACCTCGCCGTACTAACGGGTGGTACGCTGATCACAGAGGATTTGGGTCTGAAGCTCGAAACTGCTACGCTCGAAGACCTCGGTGAGGCTGAGCGCATTACCATCGATAAAGACAATACGACGATAGTGAACGGCGCTGGTAAAGCGGAAGATATCCAAGCGCGCGTGAACCAAATTCGCGCCCAAATCGAAGAGACTAAGAGCGACTACGATCGCGAAAAACTTCAAGAACGTTTGGCTAAACTCGTCGGTGGCGTAGCTGTCGTACACGTAGGTGCAGCTACTGAAGTCGAGATGAAAGAGAAAAAAGCCCGCGTAGAAGACGCACTCGCCGCAACACGCGCTGCCGTTGAAGAGGGCATAGTTCCAGGCGGTGGGGTCGCACTTATTCGCGCCGAGTCTGCACTCGATAAGCTTGAACTCGCCGCCGATGAGCAGTTTAGTGTGGGTATTGTACGGCGCGCTATTGAAGAGCCCCTGCGACAAATT
>JBBAEA010000012.1:0-37853 GCA_041656175.1 Bradymonadales bacterium
ATATTTCCATCCTGCCACAGAACTGTAAGATCGTTTCGGTAAACTAAATAGTACCAAGTCGTTGCCAAGCCGATGTCCATTTTGCCGTCGCCATCAAAGTCTGCGATGACGGGGGGGCCACCCCATGCGTTGCATACCCAACTGTCAAGATTAGCATCGCAGTCTGCGGTAGTACCTTGATACTGTTCAACTTTGGCGCGCGCTTTATTGATGGGGAGATCCGCGCTTTTGATTTTTTCGCTGCTCCAAGTATTGCCGTTTTTGTAGACCTTCCACACTTCAACAGTGCCAACCGTACCGCGGACATTGCGCACGCGTACGATCTCGGGGATAAGCTCTCCAGGTTTTCCGTTATTGGGTAGCAAATCCGCAACAGCATAGTGGTGCCCACCACCTTGGGAGCGTGGAACAATCATTTTACAGTTATTATCGAATATTCCAGCGCTAATGATTTCGGCGTTTCCATCTCCATCGAGATCTGCCACAATCACGTCATCCAGATAATTGGCACCGTACCTAATATTATAGCCAATATCTACGCTAGGCGTCAGGCTAGCGTCTTCAGCGGGTTTTGGAGCCCCTACTTTGAATTGACAGCGCCAGCTCATGTCGTTATTGAGGATTCCACGCGTGGTCACGATCTCGATCTTCCCGTCGCCGTCAACATCTGCAAAGCTTGGATGTAAATCCACGGATACACTCTCAATCTCTTCTCCCAGTGTTAGGCGCGCCTTTTCGACAAACTTATAGCCGCTGCCATCGGGTACAAGGTTCATGACGAGTTGGTATTGCGGGCCAAAGTTAACTTGTGGATTGGCAGAAGGAACAGACGTTCCTACTACAATTTCTGGGTATTCATCACCATCGACTTTTGCAGCTCCTAAATCATTGCGGTAGCCATATCTTACCGTTGTTGAATTCGCAATGTGAGCCGATTGCGCCAAAACCTCGCCGGTGTCACCGCTGAGCGCTACGAGCTTGCCGGCAGCAGTTACAAAAACTACGTCCGGGATATCGTTTTCGTCAATTTTGCCATCTCCGTTATCGTCGGTTAAGTTGATCACGATAGCTGAGCCCAAAACGCCTTCTGGGAAGTTCCACTGCGCGCTAGGCGAAAATTCGCCTACTGGTGGAATATACACACAATGATTCGGGCTATCGGCGAGTTCCACGCATGTTCTACTGGCTGGATCGCAAAATTGTGTCCAACTGCAGTCGCCGTTATTCTCGCAGGCCTTGCCTTTTGTCAAGCACCTGTCGCCTAAACAAATTTGCGTTGCATCGTTGCAGCAGCTTGTACCTGCACATAAAGTTGTACCTGGATCGCATCCCATTCTACAAGTTTGGCTTACGCTATCACAGAGTTGGTCAAGCTCGCAGCAAGTTTCCGAGCCAGAAGCCCCGCAACGCGGACCCTTGCCTTTGCAGTGCAGCACACAGCGGCTATCGATGCACTCAGTGTCCGCGCTACAGCACACCGCCTTCTCACCGTCGAAGCAGGCAGTGCGACCGTCATCGCAGTCCCTCCAGCAGCCTAGTCGCTCCAGTGAACAATACTCGCCGGAATCACAGCATTTACCGTCGCACGGTGCTTGCCCGTTGCTGCAAGGGTCTGCGCAATCTAAGTATAACTCATCACAAACCTTCCCAGCTTCACAGCATTTGCCTGCACAGACCACCGTGTCGCACTTGATGCAAAAACCCGCTGCGCAAATATCGTTGCCCTCGCATTTGCCCATAACACAGGGCTTTGCGCACACACCTTCGTTACATTCCATATCCGACTGGCAGCAAACATTGCCGCAATACTCGCGCCCGTCCTCGCACGACGCTACGCACGCACCGCCCTTACAACTCTCATCCTCGCTGCAGCAGGCGCCGTTACACCGAGCGCTTTCGTTCAAACACGGCGCTTCGCATTCACCGGTAACTTGGTCGCACAAGTGCTTTTTCGCACAACAAACGCCGCCGCAAAGCGGGTCGGGGCATGCCACGCACACGCCATCAACACATCGCTCTGCCGCGTCGCAGTCTGGCGCGCAGACCTTATCGCCGCCATCTCCTCCACCGCCGATGCTGTCGTCCGAGCAGGAGGCAAAAAACACTATCACAATAGCAAGCAAAATCGCGTGTAATGGTAACGAAATCCAGTCTTTCATACAACTACTCCTATAAAATATAACACCCCACAACACTTTAACGCTCAAAGCTCAGATTTTCAAGCTTAACCTTAATAAGCGCTTTTTTGGGGAAAAACAAGCGCACCCAAGGAAGGGCTAACAATCGCTGCGGGGGCGTTACGGGGGCTTGGGCCCCCGTTGGGGGGGTAGCGGCAAACCCAAGCGTAGCGTGGGGTTGACGCGTAGGGGGGCGCTCCCCCCACAAGAGCAAAGGTCATTAATATCGAGTGCATCAGCGTATCCGTAGCCACAAGACTGTGTATAGGATAAGTTCGTCGATCGGTAGTGCCGCACAAGAAAGTGGCAATTTAAGCTCGGCAACTCCGTTGAAAAACAAACAGCATCCTCCGTGCAAGCTCTCAATCGTAGCATCGAGCCTATTTTTTAGACTGGGGAATCACATGCGTCTCTTTAATCACGTTTCCGTTCTTAGGTTTTTTCTTTTGCTTCTTGCGCTCTATACGGGCTTTGCTGGACTGATTAGCTGCCAAGAGTCGGATAAGGGCTGCATTCCTAACGCGAAACGATGTAAGGAAAACAGCAATACGCCTCAAATTTGCAGTGCTGACGGCAAGGTGTGGATGGATCAAAGTGCATGCGCAGACTCCAGCCCAATTTGTAAGGATGGCGATTGCGTCGGTTATTGCGCCCGAAACGCCACCCGATGCAAAGACGGTTCCAATACTCCACAACACTGTGACCCCGACACAAACACTTGGGTTGATCAAACTCCTTGCGCAGATCCGGCTCCTATTTGTCAACAAGGACGCTGTAAATACAAGTTCATGCTGTGTGCGCCATATGCCATGCAGTGCCATGAGGACGGAAAGACGCCTCAGATGTGTCATCGGGACGGCATGTCATGGATTGATCGTGAAGCATGTCCTGCGCAAAGCCCCTCATGTGAATATGGTGGATGTAAATACGGCAGTGTTTTATGCGTTCCTGATGCCAAACGTTGTGACCCTCACAGCTTTCTGCCCCAGCGTTGCAGTTCTGACGGCTTGTCATGGATAGACCAAACAGAGTGCACGCATCCCACCCCGCTTTGCAAAAAGGGTGAATGCGTTAAGTCCAGTGCCGGGCCAAGCATCGATACTTTTAAACCCCTGACCGGGCCAGTTCAGCTTAAGTCAGGTGATACTCTAACGGGCTACCACATTACTAGCACGAACGGACCTTGTGTTTGGGGACATGATTTAAAAGATGTCCGCATTACGAACAACATCATTGGTCCCTGCGGTGAGGATGCCAAGGGTGTCGGCGTTTTGCTTGAACGATCGAGCGATGTTCGCGTCGACCACAACTATATTACAGATGTTGCAAGTGGTTTTTATGCGCAGCAAGAAGGGAAGGTGCTGGATAATCTCGTGTTTGACCACAATTTTGTCACCAAAGTCAGAGGGCCAGGAGCGCGAGGGCAGATGCTTCAATTCAACGCCGCCAAAGGCAGCGGTCATAAGGTGCTTTGCAATATCAGCTATCAAGGCAGCCCTGGTTACAAGCTAGGGCCCGGAGATCAGGTCAATATTTTCATGTCTAGTGGCACGGCGGATTCTCCCATTCTCATCGCTTATAACAAGATTTTAGGCGGCGGTCCGCACGAAGCCGGCGGAGGCTTACTCGCAGCCGATTTTGGCGGAGATTACATCACTATTCGAAACAACTTTCTGCTCAATCCCGGACAATACGGCGTTGCAATCGCAGGCGGAAAACACAATAAGCTGCTTGACAATATCATGTACAGCGACACCGTCTTCCCTTGGTCCAATGTCGCCGTCATTGTTTGGGGTCAAGGCAACTCGACAAGCCCCGAGACCTGCAATAACCATGAAGTTCGTGGGAATCGGGTTTTTTACCTCAGTAAAAACGGCTTTGGCGGAGCATGGAACGGAAAGAATTGCGGTGAAGTCGCTGGCTGGGACGATAACACCTTTGTTGACACCAGTTTAAGCAGCGAGCTCCAATTTGCCGAATTCCCTGAATGCGCTGAGTCTTAAACGGACGCTAAAGTCAGCATTTTCGTCGACATGTCAAAGTCTGCTGCATATTATTTCGATTAATACAGTCATTTTGCTGCAAACCGTGTATTTTTAGCCGAACTGAATATTTTATTCAATGATGCTGATGGGCGAACTCGATCGTTTATGGAAATAGTGCGGTTTTGCTTCCGTGCAAAGGTCTCAGAATGATATTTTATTCAAAAAGTGCTTAAAAGAGTGCTTTCTTTTTTGGTGGGGGGGCGGGGGGAAGCTTTTTTCTTTTGCAAAAAGAAAAAAGCTTCCCCCCGCGCAAACTCAAAAGAAATACGTAATGCTGAGTCTCAAAGCCCCCCTACGCGCGAGCTTCCTCGCAATCTGCGACAGCTTTGGCTCGCCTTACAGGCGAATTCAAAGCGCCAATTCGCGTATAATCTTGTGCGCTGTTTCGGCTATTCGCCGGGATTTCGACATGGATGTCGAAATCGAACGCCGTAGGCGACCCATAGGGCTGCATGCCATGGATGGCATGCATTCCAACCACCGCACAAGATTCGCTCATTGCGCATATTGCTCGGCGATCTCGCGCTACCCCCCACAGGGCAGGCGCAAAGTCCTGTTTCGCCAAAAACTGGACGGGGCGTCGCGGGGTGTCCCCGCGGAGGGGGTAGTGGCAAACCCGCGCAAAGCGTGGGGTTGACACGTAGGGGGAAACTTCCCCCTCTATAAAAAAACTTAAAAACTGCCAGATACACGACTTTGCGGTTGCCCTACCCCCCCCCATTAAAATGATTGGCTTGCGCTATCACTTTTGCAAAGAAGTCGAGAGCGTGTTATGTCATAGCCGCGCAAGGCCGCATTTTTGGTGTTTTGCGCAAAACTCCTAATGAATAATCTTAGAGGAAAGGCATGGGTCAAAAAAAACTCGGCTTCGATAAAGTAGAAACTTGGATAGATATCGTAAAAGAGGAACACAAAATCCTGAACTTTTGGAAAGAAAACGATACATTCAACAAACTTCGTGAAAAAAATAAAGGAAAAGAACGTTTTTCCTTCTTAGATGGGCCAATCACAGCGAATAATCCTATGGGCGTACACCACGCTTGGGGACGCTCCCTTAAAGACGCTTTTCAGCGCTACCACGCAATGAATGGAAAGGAGCAGCGCTACCAAAACGGCTTCGATTGCCAAGGACTTTGGGTCGAAGTTGAGGTCGAAAAAGAGCATGGACTTCTCTCCAAAAAAGATGTTGAGCAATACGGCATCGATAACTTCGTTAACGACTGTAAGGCGCGTGTGCTCAAGTATTCCGCGGTTCAGCGAGATCAGTCTATTCGACTCGGTATGTGGATGGACTGGGAGAACTCCTACTTCACCATGTCGGAGGAGAATAACTACACGATCTGGGCTTTCCTCAAAAAGTGCTACGATGAAGGAAAGATTTATCACGGTACTGATGTAATGCCTTGGTCTGGGCGCTCTGGTAGCGCCTACTCACAGATGGAAGTCGTAGAAGGGCGAAAATTCGTTGCCCATCCATCGATTTTCGTAAAATTCCCACTACTCGATCGCGAAAAAGAAAATCTACTCGTTTGGACTACAACGCCGTGGACGCTCACTTCAAACGTTGCAGCAGCCGTTAATACAGAGCTCGATTACGTAAAATTACGCGCCAAACACGACGGCGAAATATACTATTTCGCACAAGAGAACCTGAACTTTAAACGCCTCGACAAACAATATCGCGAAAAAAATTGGATCGATGGCGTCCCTCGCCTAAAAACCTTGGCGCAACTATTTAACGAGCGAGGCGGCTACGAAATCGAAGGCAGCATCAAAGGAGCAGAACTCGTAGGTCTGCGATACCAAGGTCCCTACGACCACCTAGAGGCGCCTCAAATCGTCGGCGGATATCCCTTTACTAACGAAAAACTTGATACCAGTGCCGTGAGTGCACACCGCGTCATCGACGGTGGGCGCGACTCGCGTGGTGAGGCCATTGTTGTGGCAGGAGAGGGAACGGGTATTGTACATATTGCGCCAGGTTGCGGCGATGTTGACCATAGCCTGGGGGTTGCACTCGGTCTACCGATGATCGCGCCGCTCGATGAGGCGGCGAACTTTCTACCACCATTTGGCTTTTTAGCGGGCAAAAATGCCACTTCAGACGAAACTCGCCGCATTATCATCGACGATTTGAAGGAGCGCGGGCTTTTGTTGTCTGAAGAGCTCTACCCACACATCTATCCGCATTGCTGGAGAACGGGTGATGAACTCGTATTTCGTATGGTCGATGAGTGGTATATCAATATGGATTGGCGTGACCGCATCATTAAAACCGTTAAAGACATTCGCTGGATCCCTGCTTTTGGGGAGGAGCGAGAAATAGAGTGGTTGACCAATATGCGCGACTGGATGATTTCCAAAAAACGCTTTTGGGGTCTAGCACTGCCGATTTGGGTTTGCGAGGAATGCGAGCATTTCGAGGTGATGGGCGGACGCGAAGAGCTAAAAGAGCGAGCCATCGAAGGCTGGGAACAATTCGAGGGTCACAGCCCACACAGACCTTGGGTGGACGGCGTAAAGATCAAATGTAGTCGTTGCGGGGCGCGTAGCTCACGCATTCCAGACGTCGGAAACCCGTGGTTGGACGCTGGTATCGTTCCTTACTCGACTATGCGCTACAACAGCGAGCGCGAGTATTGGAAGAAGTGGTTCCCCGCTGATCTTGTACTCGAATGCTTCCCAGGTCAGTTCCGAAACTGGTTCTATAGCCTGCTCTCAATGAGCGCTATGATGGAAGGAGTAGCACCTTTTAAAACCTTGCTCGGCCACGCGCTGGTTCGCGACGAACACGGCGAGGAGATGCATAAATCCACGGGTAATGCGATTTGGTTTGACGATGCTGCTGAAGAAGCAGGCGCCGATGTCATGCGCTGGCTATACGCGCGCCAAAACCCTGAAGTCAACTTGAACTTTGGATTCAGCATTCTTCGCGATGTACGCGGTGGCTTTATCAATACGCTCTGGAATACTTATGCGTTCTTTGTGAACTACGCGCGTCTTGAGAATTGGGCGCCACCCAAAGAAGCCACCCCCCTTGCCGAGCGCGCGCTCTTCGATCGATGGATCCTCAGCGAGCTTGCCATACTCATCGAAAAGGCAAGAAACGGCTTTGAATACTACGACACGCGTAGCGTGAGTTTGGCGGTGGAAGCCTTCGTTGAAAACCTCTCTAACTGGTACATTCGCCATAACCGCAAACGATTTTGGAAGATCGCCCAAGGTGACCCCGAGAAATCGTTTGCTGCCTTTGAGACATTGTACGACTGCTTGAGTAGCTTGTTGCGTATTATTGCACCAATACTACCGTTCCTAACAGAAACGATGTACCAAAACCTTTCAGCAGTACTCGAAGAAGCGCCCGAATCTGTTCATTTGTGCGAATATCCTGTGCAGAATATCGAACACATCGATCGTGAACTCTCAAACGAAATGGCGGCTGTTATGCGCTTCACAAAGCTAGCCCTAAGCGCGCGCGAAGCACAGCGCATAAAACTGCGACAACCGCTATCGAAACTTAAGATTGGCCCTGCAGACGCGCTTGAAGCGCGCGCTGTTGAGCGTTTCAAGGATATATTGCTCGGTGACCTCAACGTGAAGAACTTGACGATTTTGCCGCCCAAAACGGCCAGCCCCCTTGACTATGATGTAAAACTCAACTTCAAGAGCGCGGGACCTAAATTCGGTAATCAGATTAAAGCACTGAGCGCTGCACTCAAAGCGCGTCATGCTGAAGTCATTGATGCAGTGCGCCAAAATAAAGCGATACAGTTCTCTATCGATAACAAAGAACTTGAGCTGCTCCCAGAGGACATTCTTTTGGTCGCACTAGCTAACCCCGATTTGGCCATCGCCGAGGATGCTGGTTCGTGGGTCGCCTTCGATACACAGATTACGGAAGAACTCAGAATCGAAGGGCTTATGCGAGATTGCTTGCGTCGCTTCCAAATGGCGCGCAAAGACGCTGGCCTCGAAATAGAAGATCGTATCGATTTTGTATGGCAATCCCAAAACAGCGACATACGCGCTGTATTTGCCGCGTGGAGCGAAAGCATGGCCGAGGATTTATTAGCCAAAATTACAGAATCGTCGGATATCCAAGAGCAAAATTGCGAAATTGAGGGCAGAACTCTCAGCTTTAGCCTCAAAAAACGAATCGTCTAATTCTTTATCATGCAGCTACTCATCGCTCGCGAGTAGCTGCACACTTTGTACAAAGGAGTCTCATCATGATCGATATGCCGCGAGGAAAAACAATCATTGCCCCCAGCTTATTGAGTGCAGATTTCGCAAAACTCGGACAAGAAGTCGAGGATCTTCGCATCGCGGGCGCGGATTGGCTGCATTTCGACGTGATGGATGGCTCCTTCGTACCCAATATATCCATTGGTCTCCCTGTTTTGGCCTCGCTTCGTAAAGTTACTAATCTTCCCATCGACGTTCACCTTATGATCGTGAACCCTGATGCACTTTTGGCTGATTTTGTTAAAGCAGGCGCCGATACGTTAACGGTGCAGGCGGAAGCCTGTACTCACCTCCATAGAACCCTGGCTACAATCCGCGCACTGGGAGCAAGGGCGGGCTTGAGCCTAAACCCGCATACAGGTATCGACGTCGTTGAATATGTTGCAGAACTGCTAGACTTCGTCCTTGTTATGACAGTAAACCCAGGCTTTGGGGGGCAATCCTATATTGACGCTTGTACCCCAAAAATTGCAGCGTTGCGCCAAAAATATCCCAAGCTCGACATTCAGGTCGATGGTGGTATTAAAGTCGATAATATCGAAAAAGCTGCAAGCGCGGGCGCCAACATCTTCGTTTCGGGATCTGGAGTCTTTGGCGCCAAAAACTATGCTGAGCCCATCAGCGAAATGCGAAAAATCGCGGATTCTTGCCGGGATCGCTAAGGCTAGATAGCTTGTTTTGGGCGGTGCAGGATAATTGGCTTAGATGAACTTTGGGGGGTAGCCAAAGATCACCCGAAAAATACACAATAAGCGCATTTTGTGCTGTGGATGGAATGCATGCCATCCACAGCACAAAATAAAGCGCTATTTAGCGTATTTTGAGGGAAGCTTTGGCGAGGGGGGCTTAGCCCCCCCTCCTAGGAAAAGCCGAATAAAATTCAATTTATAGCCTTCTAACATCGGCAAATTGCGTGAACATGGCTTCAACAGTGCTAAGCAATGCGTAGCGATTTAGGCGCACGGCTTCGTCTTCGCAGTTAACCAAAACGGCATCAAAAAAGCGATCGGCAGGTTCACGCAGCTGGGCAAGCAGGGCGAGTGCAGCTTCGTAGTCTTGTTTGTGTAGGGCTTGGGAGTACTGGCTTTTGAGGGTTTTGGCGCTTTGGTAAAACTCGCGCTCCTCGTCCGTTTCAAAGAGCTCAGGCGACACATCTGGGCTATCGAGATTGGCTTGTCGCAAAATGTTGGAAACGCGCTTAAAGATGGCGATAAGCGAGGCGAACTCTGGCGTTTCGCGCTGTGCGGCGAGTGCTTCGACGCGCCCGAGTATGGCGGGAATGTCGGCCAAATCGGTGTTGAGTACGACGGAGTCAACGATTTGGGCTGCGTAGTGCTCAGCGAGCATGTAGCGTAGGCGTGTGCTGCAAAAGTCGAGGACGTTTTTGAGTATATCGTCGCGCTTTGAGAGCGGAGTCTTTTCTTCGGGCAGCGATGCGCGGGTTTTGTAGACGGCGTCAATGGCCGCTTCGATGATGGGTAGCAGTGCGAAGCGTTGTTTGTGCTCGGCTAGTGTGCGCAGTAAGCCAACGGCTGCGCGACGTAGCGCGAAGGGATCAGCGGTGCCTGTGGGTATGCGGTTTAGGGCAAAAAGAGCGACGATGCTATCGATTTTTTCGGCCACCGCGACGATGGCGCCAGTGCTGCTTTGGGCTACACTGTCGTTGGCATGGCGCGGTGCGTAGTGCTCGCGAATTGCCAACGAAACGCCGCTCGATTCCTTGGACGATAATGCGTAAATAGACCCCATAATGCCTTGCAACTCAGGAAATTCGCCTACCATACCTGTGGCGAGGTCAGCTTTACAAAGTTGGGCAGCGCGGTCGATTTCTGCGACATTGACGTCGGGTGCAGTCCAAAAGTCGGCAAGTTTTTTGGCGATCTGACGCATGCGCGTGCTGCGCTCAAAGACAGTACCCATGCCTTCTACGTAGCGAACACGGCGTAGCTTTTCGTTGTATTTCTCTAGTGCTATGCGTTGGTCTTCGGCAAAGAAAAATTCTGCGTCTTTTAGCCTTGCACGAAGAACTCGCTCATTACCTCGTGAAACCACCGAAGGATCTGCAACATCTGTGTTACTGAGCGTTACAAAATGCGGCATAAGATTTCCCGCGTTATCCACAAGCGAAAAATAGCGCTGGTGCTTGCACATGCTTGTTTCAAGCACTTCGCGCGGGAGCTTTAAAAACTCCTCGTCGATATTACCGATAATACCGACTGGCCACTCTAGTATGTGCACGACCTCGTCGAGCAGTTCATCGTTCTCAATGAGCGTGCCGCCAACGCTATCGGCAACGCGCTTTGCTTCTTGCATAACGCGCTTTCGCCGCTCATCGATATCGACCAAGACGAAATGCTCGCGTAATAGCCCGACGTAGTCGCTTTGTGCTGTTAGGGCGATGTCGCGCTTAGCCATAAAGCGATGGCCGGTGCTTAAGTTGCTAGCCTCGATTCCCGCAAACTGCACTGGGAGTACGACATCATCGAGCAGAGCTACGATGCGGTGTACGGGGCGTGCAAATTCGATGCTTTGGCTTCCCCAACGCATAGGCTTCGCCCAATGTATGTCTTTTAGGCTGTTTTCGAGGATCTTTGGGAGTAAAATGGCAGAATATTCGCTACTCTCTTTAACTTGAACGGCTATGTAGTTAACGGGTTTTCCCTTTTTTTTCTCTTGTACGACTTCTTGGATCTGTGATTCATCGGCGCCGATGCTCTTCAAAAATCCTTTGGCGGCTGGTGTTAGATTTCCATCTTTATCGCGTGCAGCGCTAACAGCGGGTCCAACGCGTAAGGTGCTCAACTCCTCTTGGTACTCGGCAATATCGTGTACTTGCAAGGCGAGTCTGCGCGGTGTCGCGTAGTTTTTTACTTTACCGTGTACAATGCGTGCTTCTTTACAAGCAGCGATAAAGCTTTGCGTTAGGCTGTTGATGGCCATGTCGATCTGCCTTGCAGGCAGATCTTCACAGATGAGTTCGAAGAGCAGGGTTTTACTCATATTGCTTCCGTCAATACATTATAGGTGGTGGAGCTTTTGTAGAAACTACAGTGGTTGTAAGTGATGATTTGAGACCTTCGGAGGATAGCTATAAAACCATCCAAGCTAAGTATTTCATAATTTTGAGACCTTTGCACGGCTAGAAATAACGAATTTAATTTTACAAATTCGATACATTTTTAAACAAAATAAGATATTTTGTAGAGAAGCACAAGTTAAGAATGCTAATTAAATAAGGCTGGTGGAAGATAAAATGACATTTTATTCGATAAATGCTTAAAAGAGTGCTTTCTTTTTTGGAGGGGGGTGCGGGGGGAGCCTTTTTTCTTTTGCAAAAAGAAAAAAGGTTCCCCCCGCGCAAAGCTCTCTTAAGCCTTCTCGGCGGCGATTTTTTTACCGACCTTTTGGTGATAGATAAAGATAAGTACGCAGCAGAACAGCGAGAGGCTCGCGAAGAGTTGCCACATTAAAGTGGGGTTGTTGGCATCTAGCGCGATGCGCTGGTAGAGGTGGCCAGATAGAATGCCGCCAAATAGCGAGCCTATGGCGTTAGACCACATAAAGTAGCCCATGTATAAGCCAATTTTGTCGGGCGGCGCAACGGCGTGTGCCGTATATTCCTTTGCCTTTGGTGAAGCCATCATTTCGCCAAACGAGAAAACCGCCACGCCAAAGGCGATGACGACTGGCGATGTACCCAGCGAGAGCAAAATAAAGCTGAGCGCTGTAATCGAAATACCAATCATAATCGAAATCAGCGGCTTTAGGCGCGAGTTTATGAAAGATACGATGACTTGAAAGAGAATAATGCAAAACGCGTTGATATTGATAAAGTGCTCTGGTTTTACGCCGCCACGGGAGTCTTGGAAGACGCGTACTAACGTGGAGTCGGGGCCTGTTTCCAAACCTAAAGACTGACCGATAGAGAGTATCCCCTGCATGATGGAGCGGGAATCCACGGAGTGCTCTAAAAAGAGTGGTAGGGTTAGGAATACTTGGTTATAGGCTACCCAAAAACTTGATAAGAGCAGCAAAAAGAGCAGAAAACGCACATTACCCAACCTCATCCTTGGCATCTTGGCACCTGAGACTTTTATGATAAAGTCGAATGCGAGGTTTGCAGCAATCCAAATAGCGGCGATAAGGGCGATCTCTTCGAGTTTGAACCATTTGGAGCCCAGTACAAAAAGCACAAGAGTAACAAAAAGTGTAACAAAAAAGCGTATGTTCCCAATGACTTCGAACATTTCGCGCATTATGGTCGAAAACGATTTAGCGCGGTTCTCTGCCTCATTGGGCATGGGGGGCTCTTTGTAGAAAATTAAAAGCAGAGGGATATTGATCAAAATCCATATAGAAGACGCATAAAATACGTAATGCCACCCTTGGGAACGCAAAAAAGTCGCCATGAGGGGACCGGCAAAACCACCGACGTTGACCATCATATAAAAGATGCCAAAGGCCAAAGAACCGTTCTTTTCGTTAGAGACTCGTCCTACGGTTCCCACAATAAGTGGCTTAAATATCGATGCACC
Source organism: Bradymonadales bacterium (assembly GCA_041656175.1). Lineage (GTDB taxonomy): Bacteria > Myxococcota_A > Bradymonadia > UBA4248 > UBA4248 > JBBAEA01. Next base: position 13,003 of record JBBAEA010000012.1, read on the forward strand.
TATGCCAACAAGCATAAAAGCTGCAAAAAACGTCGGCATAGTCTTCATCTGGCCTAGCAAAAAGTAGGCTGGCGCTAGCACGGAGTAGGCGATAAGTAACATCTTTTTGTAGCCGTAGCGATCTCCTAAAGCGCCCGTTACAAAGGGAAAAAGGTAGATAAAGAAGGTTACCGCGCCTTGGATAATGCCACGATCTGCCGATGTTAAACCCAAACCGCCTTCGACGACTGAGCCCATAATGTAGAGCGATGATAGCGCGTAAAAACCGTACCACGCCATGCGCTCAAATATTTCCATGATGTTGGCGACCCAAAAAGATTGCGGGAAGCCCTTGCGCTCAACTGCTGCTTCTGCGTTCATGCAAACTCCTATTACTTTTATGCCCCCCCTTCGCGCATGAAAGCTAGCCGCTGCTTAACCGCTTGTCAATTGACGGCGAAAAACATGCTACTTGTAGGCGCTTGTGCTCTGCATATCTTAAAATAATTCCTTAGACGGTTTTTGGGGCGCGTCCCAGCAAAACAGAATGGTTCTGCTGTAGGGGCAGGTTTCAAAGCTGCCCCTAAGAAAGTCAGGCGCGTCTTCAAACAAAATCCAATAAAATCAATACCATACACACAAAAATGGGTTTTAAGGGCGACAGCCCCAATAAATCAGATTGTCCCTAAGAGGAGCTTAAAGCGCCTTGATTCTCCCCAAAAAGAGCATTGTCTGCGTATCGAGGTGTACAATAGCAAATAAGAAGGGATGATCGACGGTGAAGTCGAGTTCTTCCTTTGGCCTAGGAATCATGGAGCGCTTCATCATCACCACCGCTGTAGCGGCGGCGGCTTCGGTGCCGTTTTCATCGATTTCGATAAAAGCTTTGTGGTAGATATTATCTACAAAGAGCGAGCTATCTTTATCGATGCCTGCAAAGTCGGCATCAAGGGTAAAGGCGCGCTTCATACCGAGCGAGCGAAATAATTCTTTGGCTTTAACACTATTTTCTTGCTTAAACTTTGGTAGCGTCAAGTTTACGTTGTATTCCTTGCTTGCGTGTAGAATTTCGCGGATCAGCTCTGGGCTAAGGCTTGCTGTTAGTGCGTCAACGCCGTCATCGCTATGGGGTAGCATGATAAGCATAGCAAATTCGCCGTGTGGGGCGTAGGGTAGGAGTAGCGCCGAGAAGTTTTCAGCCTTAAACGCACTGAAGCTTTTCGTGGTCTTCATGCCGGTAACTTTCGTTTCGCCGTTTATGCCCCTAAAAATAAGCTCTTTATTTAAATCGCTGTTAAACGCATGTTGCCAAGCGGCTTTAAAATACAGCGCGTTGACAAGTACTAAGCGCGTTAAATCGTTGATCGAATCAGGAGGTAAAAGATCGTTGATACGTTGATTTGTGTTTTGGGAAACCCAGTCGTTGATGGCCAAGCGACTGGGTTCGGCTTCATTTTTAAAGTCGAGTTGTTTCGCTGCACTACGGTAGTGTTCACGCAAAACAGCAGAATATTCGTCTAGTAGCTTGAAGCTCTTCTCGACATAAATTTTGTTGGCTATACGTAAAACGAAATTTTCCGCTTCGCGGCTTAAAACGGCGTTTTCGATCTGCCCGCCCACTTCATCGATGTTGGGTCCATCGTCTTTAAAGCCAAGTGCAGCAAGCATTTGCGCGCGCGTTTCGCCGCGTGCGCCCACCGCCGTCATACCGAGCGCGCGCTCAAAGGAGTACGGTGAGAACACAAGATTTGCCTCGTCTTGAAGCAGTTTTATGCTCTCAATAGCGAAGCGATTGTTCGCGTCAACCCAGTCTATGTCGCTCAAGGCGTTATTGCCCAAAACTGGGCTTTCACCGAGGTTTTCGCCTTTGGCTTCATCGCTTTTTAATGCTTCTTTCTGCACTACGATACCATCCTTAACTTCGTTGGTTTTTTGGGGCTTGTCGCAAGCCGAGGCGGCGAGTAGCAAAAGAGCGATCGTTGTAAAAATAATTCTCTGCATCATAGATTTTCTCTTATTATTTTAGTTTATGTCTTTGACCCTACCCAAAAACAATATGCTTTGGGTATCGAGATGTACAATAGCAAAGAGGAAGGGGTGATCGACGATAAAATCTAGCTCTTCGCGTTTTATGGGCATACTTGCAAGCATCATTGCAACGGCGGTTGCAGCGGCTGCCTCCGTACCGTTTTCGTCAATTTCGATAAAAGCTTTGTGGTATACGTCACTGATGTGCAGGGAATTATTGGCATCAATGCCCGAGAAGTCGGCTTGCGCTGTAAACGGTAACTCCATACCGAGATCGTTGAGTAGTTTGCTAGCTCCGATTGTGCTTTCGATCTTAAACTTTGGTAGCTGTAGCGAGACGGAGTAAACATCGTTGCTGGCAAGGATCTCGCCTACTTTTTCTGCCGTTAGCTTCTGTGACAAAGCGTCAACGCCGTCATCGGCGTGGGGCAGCATTAGTAGCATACCGAATTGAGCAAACGGTGCGTAGGGCAAAATCAATGCATTAAAGCCCTCACCCTTGTAAGCCCTCATTTCCTCTATCTGTAGCATAGTGCTGACTACGTTCGTGGCGCTCGCGCCCTTAAAGGGCAAGCTTTTCGTGTCCTCTTCATCGAAGGAGTCTTTCCACGCAGCTTTAAAGTATAGCGCGTTAACGAGCACTAGCCGCGTCATCTCATCAATGGAGTTTGGCGGTAGCAAATCTTTAATGCGATCATTCGTAGTCTGTGCTACCCAGTCGTTTATATGTTTACGACTTGGCTCTGGAGAAGCAGCAAAATCAAGTGCTTCCACGCTGCTACGATAATGTTTTTTTACGCTCGCAGAATAATCAGCGAGTAGTTCAAAGTCGTTGTTAACGTAAAGACGGTTTGCAATGCGCAAAGCGAAGCTTTCGTCCTTTACGCTCAATATTTGCTCCTCGACTTCTTGGCCTGCGACGTCGAGATTTGACACATTGGCATTAAAGCCAAGGGCGTTAAGCATTTGCGCTCGCGTTTCGCCGCGCGCACCAGCGCCAGTCATACCCAAAGCGCGCTCAAAGGAATAGGGCGAAAAGACGAGGTTTCCTCGACTATCTAGGCGCTTTAAACTCTCTAGCGCGAAGCGGTTATTCGCCAGCACCCAGTCTGAGGCTTGAATGGGCTTAGCACCCATATCGTCGGTAGAGTTTAAAGCGCTTGCATTATCCTCCGATAAAGCCGACTGCTCTTTGTGCATATCTCCGCCCTGCGTTGCAACTTTACAATCTTTCTGCTTACTACAAGAAAACCCTGTGAGTAATAATAGTGTAATTAATAAAACGATTTTCTTCATTATAAACCTTTTGTATTATAGTATAATCGACTGGCGCCATATAATACATCATGACAAACACTTATATAATATTTGCCAAAACAGTAACCACGAATGTGGGAACTCAAAGCAAGTTCTCGCCGCGCGAAACGCGATCTAGGGGGGTAGCGCAAGATCACCCTCAGTTTAGGCGCCTGAGCGCATTTTATGCGTTGGATTCGCGGTTTGAGCGCATACAACGCATAAAATTATGCGCGAAGTCGGCTAAAATGCGGGAAGCTTGCGCGTAGGGGGGATTCCCCCCCCCAAAAAAAAAGAAGTTAAATATGGACTAAAACGCGTCTCGGCAACACCTAAAACCGTCGCTTGGTTGTGGCACTGCAGTGATGTGGTCAGGAGAAGTTAAGGCGCTGCCGCAGCCTAATTCGTTGGCGTTGGCATTGTAGCTACCGCCCATGCGAGTGCCTTCCTGTACCCATTCACGCAAGTTTCCCGAGAGGTCATAGACGTTAAGGGCGGTTTTGCAGGCCGAATTGACGCCCGATGCGTGGACAGTGGCGCCGCCATCGTTGCAGGCTCCTTGGATGTAGCTTGGCCCGTAGGGATATGCGTTGAGTTGTAGGGAGGCGCAAGCGTAGCTCCACTCGGCTTGTGTGCAAAGTCGTTTTCCCGCGTCGCGGCAGGCGATATTAGCGTCGTTGTATGAGATGTTGCTCCATGGCATGGTGTTGGCGTAGTTACACGCGCGCCCCATGAAGGTTCCCTGCTCAGTCGCCGTGGCCGAGCTGCGCGATGCCTCGTAACTATCGATGTAGTAGTCGGCGCCAATTTGATCGATCTCAGAGCCGCGGATCAAAACCATTCCCGCCTCGGGCTCTAAACACTCGGAGTCAAAGAGCCCCTCACACGCACTAAAGACGGCTAAAATCCCAATAGCTGCTGCCAATGATGCATAAAATCGCATATTTTACCTTGTTTTATGTTGAAAATTAGCGTGTCGCTAAAATACTTATAGCTTCACTCCATTATATAGAAACCGCAAAAAGCTCGTCGCCCACGAAGAGTAAATCGCCGTTGCGCAGTTCCGCCTCGCCGCGGATGCGCAAGAACACACCGTTGCGAGAGCCTAGATCCTTGATACGCACTGTATCGCCTGAACATTCAATTTCACAGTGGCGCGGGGAAAGGTACTCATCGTCACTAAAAATCCAATCTCCATCCCTGCGGCCTATAACTATGCTCCGTTCCCCCGCACAAAGCGCTCTGCCTCGCAAACCGCCGGCCAAAATTTCTACCAAGCGGTATTTCATGCCTCGACGTGGAGTTGAAAAAAATTGCGTCTGAAACTCGCTCTTGAACAAGGATTCATCAAACCATTCAAACAAAAAATAATGATCGCCTATGCGAAAAATGTCATTGTTTTTTAACGTGGTCGTTCCCGATATGCGCAAAAACACGCCATTGAGCGAGCCTAGATCCTTAACCGACAAAGCCCCGTCCTGCTCCTCAAAGCGCGCATGCACACTCGAAAGCGTCCCGTCATTAAAGCGCAAATCCGCCTCGCCGCGTCCAACCGTCTTGCCGCCCGCAACACTGAAATGCTCTCCCTCCTGCCCCTTCCCACGAAGCAAGCGCACACTCGCCCCTCTCTCCACCTGAAAACGGCTATAATACTTGGCCTCTTGCTCCGCCGCCGCCGCCGCATCCGTAGGCGCCCCACACTGGTTACAAAAGCGAAAACTCGCATTCAACTCCGCATTGCACTGCACACAAAACCGCATACTCTCTCCTTGCAAAATCCCCCGCCCGCATTCTAGCTAAAATTCCCCACTCGCGCAATAGTAGCTCTCCTTCGCGCGTGGCTTGCGCTCCGAATTGTGCATGCGCTAGTCTCTGTAGCCTTGGTGGGGGAGTGCCCCCTACGCGCGGGCTTCCTCAAAATTTGAGCAATTCGCGTTCATAAAATGCCTTGTTTCGGCTATTCGCCAAACCAAGGCATTTTATACGCTCATAGCTCAAATTTATCGGCGATCCCGCGCTACCCCCCGAAATCTAGAAGCGCATCATTATATGTATAGGTATAAAACATAAGCAGGTTCATCATGAGTTTACGAGAACAATATTCGCGCAGGTATCAAAAAATAGCGCAAAGCTTGGAAAAAATTTTCGGCGCCTGCGAAAAACCACGCCGTTTCGCGTTATTAGTGGATGTGCCCAAAACTGCAAAAGAAGATAGTTCAGCTTGGCTCGATCGCCGCGAACTTGCTACACAATGGCTACGCGAAGCGCAGCTCGCCGTGCTACTTGGTTTTAGTCATGATAGTTTTGAGTTGCTAGCCTACGAATCCGTTGGCGCGGCGAACGCGGATCTCCTCAACCCTGCTAAAAGCATTCGCATCGCAAACGACGCCATTCCAAGCGATGCCGCGCAATTAAACGCCTACGATGCAGAGAACACTGAATTTGAGCAGATTTACGAACACTACGATTGCCTAGTTGCGCTAACACAATACTCTGCCACCGCGCCGCTAAAAATGGCCGCGAAACGCTTTGGCTTTAGAGCCGCGACGATGCCTGGCTTCACGCGCGCGATGATTCCAGCGCTTTGTGTTGACCTCGACGAAATAGAACGCAAAGTCGTGCTCTACGCGGATCTACTAACAAAGGCGGATGGCGCAACGATTCAGTTTGCGGTACGCGGCGAACATAGTTCAAGCTTATACCTAGATTTGCGCCACCGCAGCGGCGTAGCATCAACGGGAATTCTCGATAAAGCAGGGATGGCTGGGAACTTGCCCTCGGGTGAAGCATATATCGTGCCCTACGAAGGCGAAATTCACGCAACTCCCTCGCAATCAGAAGGGGTTCTGCCCATCGAAGTTAACGGCAATGTCGTTTTCTGCGAAGTCAAAGAAAACCGCGTTGTGCGCCTACGCAGTGAAGAGCAAAGTAGCTATATAGACGCTGCTCACTATTTTAAAGATCCAGCACTTGCTAACGTAGCAGAACTCGGCTTAGGCGTTTTAGGCGAGCTTGGGGTTCAACCCGTGGGCAGCGTGCTTCTGGACGAAAAACTTGCTCCACACATTGCTTTTGGCCGCTCCGAACATCTAGGAGGCGTTACGTCGCCCGCATCTTTTAAAGACGCCAAAAACGTCAGTCACGAGGACTTCGTCTACCACCATAAAATGATGCCACAAATTAGCATCATCAGCATTATTCTCAACATCGATAATAAAGAGCGCAAAGTCTTTGAAAACGGTGCTTACTGCTAGCTAAACGACGCTTTTTAGCCAAACGAGGATTTCGATTAAATGCAAGAAATACTACGAGGTGTAAACAAAATACTCCGTCCTTGGTGTGAAGAAAATTTAGGCGCGATTGAACAACGACAAGTTGAGCTCTTCGCCGCTTACCTAACTTTGCTTAAGCAATACAAGCAGAAAGTGAATATTATAGGCAGCCGCGATGTAGAGCGCATACTTCGTGATCTCGTCATTGATTCACTGCAAATACTACGTGCCGCAGAGCTAGCCTCTCCCCTTGTCGATGTTGGATCAGGCGCTGGTTTTCCGGGAGTTCCCATCAAAATCATGCGCCCCGAACTAGCGCTTTACATGGTAGAGCCCAACGTGAAGCGTTACGCGTTTTTGCGCGTAGTTGAGCGAACGCTGGGTTTACAAACTCTGGCCATACACAACTGTCCCGTAGAAGAGTTACCTAGTATTCGCGTAGGTAGCGCTATTTCAAAGGCGTTTAGAACACTACCTGAGTGGCTAAAGCTGGGTAAAAACTGGATAGATCAAGGCGCTCAGTTAGCTTGTTTGTTCAGCAAAAACGATTGGGATACGCTGGGGATTGAGTGGCTTGCGCAAAACCCTCAATACGCGTTGAAGGCCTGCGTAGAAAACGAAGGGCGAGTGTATTTGATAATTGAAAAAAACGCGTAATATTATGCTATAATCTGCAAAGCTCATAGTGAACGGGGGGAGATTGAGCTTTTATGAAACTGCTGTTTGACTTTGCAAAAGCAAATAGCTCCAAGTTATAGGGAAAGAACTTGCTCGAATTTAGGGAAATGGCTTTGAGGAAAATCCATATTATACCCTTTTTATTTGCATTAATATTGGGAAGTATGCTGTCGGCTTGCGACTGGGATGCGAATATCGGTGAATTTACGGGAGAGCTTTGCCCTCCCTTAGGAGCCTATGATCGCGAAAATGCAACAGTTCTGGATTGTGCTGGGCCTGATAAAAACAATTGCTATCACTCCAAAGTTGGTCGTTGCAAACATGATTATATATGTATGCCATTAGAAACGGGGAGTGATACATACCACTGCTCGCTCGGCAATATAGTTTCCGTTTGCACGCATGGACAAATAAAATGCGATGGCGAATGTGTTACTCCGAGCTCCAGCGCTTTATTCTGCGGCGCTAAAGGTTATTGCAACAGCTACGAAGTAGATAGCAAGAACTACCGCGGTGAGCGCTGTGATAGTAGGCAAATCTGTGTTCAAGGCGAGTGTAAGTGCTTAGATGCTGCTATAAAATGTAATGAACAATGTATAAATCCCGACTTTAGCCAAGAAAATTGTGGTGCTAAAGGCTCTTGTTTGGGAAGCGACGAAAACGCCGACGATTATGAGGGTATTGCCTGCGATCAAGATGAGAGTTGCGTCGCTGGAAAATGCATACGTTTTAGGTGTCCCAGTGGTATGCAGCTTTGTCCAGATCCCCAAAATATAGAAACTTATATTTGTGTAAATATCACGGATGGGGATACCAACAACTGTGGAGGCTGTGGCTTTAATTGTGAACCGCAGAGGTTTCACAACGCGAATTTAAAGTCTTGTAAAAACTCAAACTGTATTTATGAATGCGACTTAGAAAAAGGATACGAAAATTGCAATAAAGTTGACGTAGGGTATGAAAGCCCTAATCCAGTATGCATCAATAATACGGAGATGTTAACAAGTTCGCTTCATTGTGGTAAGTGTAATAATGTCTGTGGCGCTGATAAGTTTTGTGAGTCTGGTAAATGTGTAGAACACAAGTGTGCAAGCGATACTTGCCCGCCGTTTTGCATTAACGAAGCGAAACGCTGTGGATCTTCCTGTGAGGATTGTACCAAAATTGCCAATCATGCTGAAAATATGGTTTTTTGTGAAAACGGGGCTTGCAAAGTTAAGGAATGCGCCGAGGGTTATCATTTAACTAGTCTAAAACCAGGGAACACTTGTATTAAAAATAGTTTTAACGATTGTGGGCTCCCACATCAGGTAGGAAGCCCATGTACAGATGGAAGAGCGTTAAGCGGACATTGTGAGCAGGGAAAGTGTGTCGTTGAAGAATGCAAACCCAGCTATAGATTGGTGGATGGAAAGTGCTTGTCCAAAGACCTTAAAGACTGCTGTCAATATACAAACGCGTATGATGGCATTTGTATAGATGATAAATGTGACTTTAGTTTTTGTATGAGTGGATACCATATAAAAGAAGTCGGTGATAATAAAACTTGCGAAAAGAATGCAGACTCACTCTGCGCGCCGCAAAATAGCTCAGAAATTAATAATTGCTTAAAGCTATACAAGTTTAAGGAAGACTCTAACTATACAAGCCTAGAAGTAGTAAATCATGAAAATTACAGCGGTTTTGAATCCTATTGCAATGATTATGGTTTTTGTCAAGTAAAAACATGTCCAGAAAATTTCCATATAGAGCGTATCACTCTCGATAATACACCCATGGATGGCTTAATTTCTAAAGATGGGCTTAATAATAAATCTTTTTTATGGAATGAATTTTGTGTAGAAAACACACAAAAGCGTTGTGCTGCGCGCGATTCGTATATGTGGGAGGACTGTTCGCAGCTCTTGAGCGCCCAAGATACGGACGCGCCTATTTGCTCTAATGGCTCTTGTACTGTGCAAGATTGCCCAAAGGATATGGTAAAGAAAAATGGGCGCTGTCTTTGCAAGGCATGTTCCGAAGTAGCCAATGTTTTAATGGGAACTTGTAGTGAAAATACATGTACTCCAAGCGTTTGTGAGCCAGAATATCATATTTTTAAAGATACGGAGACCGGCATTATAAGTTGTAGGCGCAACTCGATTGTGCAATGTGGAGCTGTAAAGGTATACGATAATCATAAGATAGAAAATTGTACTTCTCTTCAAGGGGCGGCCTTCGTGACTTGCACCCAAGAAGGGCGCTGCAAACCCGAGTTTTGCGTGCCAAGATACCACTTAAAGCCGGAACGCACTGCTTGTGAAAAGAACACTACAGAGCTTTGTGGCTTGGTGGATAGCCATCTTACCATTAACTGCAAAACAAAGTATTGGACAAAACCAGGGGTTCCCGGGGGCGGAGATCTCGACTATGATTACAATGGTATCGGTCTATGCTGGGTGAAAACAGAGAACACTACTAATAATTATACCTGTAACGGTGTAAAAGTGAGCTGAACAGCTGCTGTGGGCTGGAATTGTTTTATAGAAAATGATAACATCATATGTAGACATAAGAATAAACCACGAAAGAAGAGTATTCTATGACTATAATGTATAAATGACGTAATTTATGATGCTAAGTAGTAATACAAGATATTTATGGATAATCTGTATTATGCTACTATCCCTTTGTCCAAGCATAGCTCATACTCAAGATACTCTACCTGTGGCGCTACGTAGCTTTGAAAGCGAGCATTTTTATGTACACTATCCCGCGGATATAGAAGAGTTTTCCCGCTACGTCGTTAGGGTTGCACAAGAGGCACACGCGCGTCTTTCGCCTGCCTTGGAGTGGGAGCCACGCGAGAAGACGCACTTGGTCGTTAGCGCTTTTAGTGATGATGCCAACGGCTGGGCGTTAGGTGTTCCCTACAATCTTATACACATCTACGCGCACGCGCCCGAGGGACAAGGCGAGTTGGGGGATTTCGATGATTGGGTAAGACAACTTGTGTATCATGAATATGTACATACTTTGCATATAGATACGATCTTAGGGCCACACCGCGTGTTAAATGCGATTTTTGGAAAATTCGCCACAAACAACGCCACCCTCCCCCGATGGTACGTAGAAGGGCTCGCCGTTTTATACGAGACGCGCTTTAGTAACGCGGGAAGACTGCGATCTACGCTCTACAAAACAATGATGCGTAACGCCGCTTTATCGGGAACGATACCCTCGCTCTCGCAGCTCTCCAACGAAGCCATACAGTGGCCAGCCGTTGGCGGATCATACCTCTTTGGAGCTTATTTTCTGCAGTATTTGGCAAAAACTTATGGCTACCATTCGTTAAATGAGTTTCACCGCGAATATGCTTCGCAACTCATTCCCTACGGTATCAATCGCATAGCCCTACGCGTTTGGGGCAAAGACTGGGAGACGCTCTACCACGAGTGGCGCGAGTACCAAACAAAAATCGCCAGAGAAGAAGCGCGTAAAATTCGCGCCAAAGGCGCTATAACGCCGCAAACAAAACTTAATATCCCCCCACACCGACATCGGAATGCCAAATTTAGACCTCAGCACCCCGACGAAATAAGCTTCGTCTATAGCAGCGGACACGATGAGCGTGGAATCGTTAGTTATCACCTAAAAACCGGTAAGCGCGTGTTCCACATCGATTGCTGGGGACGTTGCGATTTTTCATGGAGTAGCGACGGGAAGAAGCTATATTTCACCGACAACGTCAATAAGCGAAATAAGTTCCAGAGCTACGAGCTTTTTGCCTACGACACGGTGCGAAAAAAACTCGAAAGAATGACCCAAAACGAGCATGTACAGCACTTTGTGATCGAAAAAGATGAACCGCTTAGCTTTATCTATGTTTCGCAGTCGCGCACAAAGATTGAACTTAAACGGTTTGTGCCAAGTACTGCAAACGAAGCCGAAAAAATTGAAACGCTATACAAATCAAATTTTTTAGAGCCCATCGACGAGATTTTACACATAGATGGTAGCATCTACGCCGCACGATTCTACAGCGATACGCAGTCGCGCGACTTGGCGCGCTACGAACTAGAAAAAAAATCATGGACGCGTCTGACCAACGATAAAGCCCTCGAACTCTCCCCCGTACTTGGCCCCAAAGACGAGCTATATTTCGTCTCAGATCGCAGTGGCGAGTTTAACCTTTATAAGATCGACGCAAACTCCCAAATTTTGCGCGTGACTAATCTGGAGCAGGGCATATTGCAAACAGACTACGATCCCCAAAGTCAGCATTTTGTCTTCACCGCTTACAGCGATCGCGGTACGAACATTCACTTGCTAAAACAAAGCGATCTCATCGAAGTTTTGGCCGAAAAGAGCGAGCGACAATCTCGACTGCTTTACGCAGAGCTTCCAAAATTTGACGCCAAGCCCAGCGCTTACGCTTTTTGGCGCTGGATATGGCCGCGCTCGTGGTTCCCGAGCTTTAATTACATCCCCGACACTGGCGCTCTGCTTGGCCTTAATGTCGCTGCCTCTGATCCCGCAAGAGAACACTCGCTGCAATTCGCCATGTCAGGCTCACTAACGAAGTTATATCACCAGTATTCGCTTAGTTACGCCTATACTGGCTTGTCGTGGAGCCTGGCTTTCTCCGTGCAATACCTAGCCGCGCCCAGCCTTTTTTACGATGGCACGAAACTTGCGAAATACGACGAAGGGCAAGTGTCCTCGGTCTTTTCCGCGTCGACCTACGTCTTTGATCGACACACAGCCCACGCCATCGCGCTCGGCTATCGCTTAAGCTACTACTCCGTACTTTCACGTCCAAAGTGGAAGCTCAATCCCGACAACCGTCCGCCGCATCCACCCGAAGCTGGCTTCTTTAACGCGCTCTGGTTTTCATGGACCATGAGCAATGTTCGCGCCTACGAGTACAGCCACAGCCGCGCTAAGGGCTACGCTATTGAGCTCAAACTTAACGTCCGCGCCCCCTGGTTAGGCGCCCCCGACTACGCCATACTTGCCGCCACCTCCGCCCGAGCCTACTACTCACTGCCCTACCACGAGGATCACAAAGTCGCCCTACGCTTTGCCGCCGCCAGCTCTTGGAGCCAAGCCAAACGCAGCAATTTCGTCCTCAATAGCAGCACTTCACTGGATTTCAGCGCCTTTCTCAACAGCAGCCCCGCACCCGCCCTTCGTGGCTATCCCGCTGGCATCCTGCAGGGCGACCACTACCTCTTCGCCAATGCCGAGTATCGCTTCAAAATCGCCGACACCGAATGGGCATACCTAACGCTTCCCCTTCAAATACGCCGAATTAGCGCAGCCATCTTCAGCGACTGGGCCTACGCATGGAAGGGCACTCCCAACTTTAACTACTCAAAATTCGCCGTTGGCGCTGAAATTTGGCTCGACCTACAACTTGGCTACCGCCTAACGCAGCGGCTCCGAATCGGTTACGCTTGGGGCGCCTCCCCGCTTGGAACTCACCAAATTTACGCCCTCATCGGACAAGAATTCTAAACTAACACCGCTTTGCAGCTTCACAGTTTCGGCGCGAAGTGCTAAGCATGCTAAGAGTAGGCAGCGCCTTGTTTCGCTTGCCAAAATACGATTTCTTAAGGAGCTTTTGGGGGGGGCTCCCCCCTACGCGCGGGCTTCTTCGCAAAATTCGGCAATTCGCGCTTTATTTTGTGCGCCGTTTCGGCTGTTCGCCGGGATTTCGACATGGATGTTGAAATCGAACGCCGTAGGCGGCCCATAGGAATGCATGCCATGGATGGCATGCATTCCAACCATCGCACAAAATGCGCTCATTGCGAATTTTGCTCAGCGATCCCGCGCTACCCCCCCAACGGGGCTTAAACGCTTCGCGTTTGTGTCCGCCCCGTAACGCCCCGCGCTTCTAGCGAAGCGCATCGCAGCCAAGGTTTTGCTAAAATGCATCAATCTTGAAATTAATGATGTTTTTTGTGCTGTATTCGCAGCAAAAGGTAGAGCATGAGTGATAATATTGCGGATATCCTAGAGGGAACTGAAATTTTTGACGACAGCAAACTGCCGGAGAAACTCTTTATTTTCCCGCTGGGACACATGGTTGTTTTCCCCGACGTGGTCATGCCCATCGTTGTGCCGCCTGGAGCGCTGCTAGATCTTGTTAAACGAGCGCAGTCACACAGCGATTATCTTGGGTTTTTATGGTCAAAGAGCGATGAGCCTGAGAACACAAAACCCGAGGATCTTGCTAAAGTCGGTTGTATCGGACGCATCATGCGCATGGCGCGAATGCCTGATGGTAGCTACACCATGCTCGTGTACTGCGTACGTCGTTTGAGGGTGCAGTCTTTTTTAAAGAGCGATCGTCTCATTGCAGAAGTCGAATATTTATCTGATATTTTTGAAGACTCTGATACCCTGCAAGCTCTATGGCGAAATGTTCAGCGCATTATGAGCGAGCTCATTAATCTCAATACCGCGCTCCCCAAAGATGTCATCTCAAGTATGCTCACCATCGATAATCCCGGAAAACTCGCCGATATGGTATCGGCGCACTTCCAAATCGAAGTAGCAGAGCGCCAGCGTATTCTCGAAATATTAGATGTTAAAGAGCGACTTGAAGCCGTATACACCGTGCTTGTACGCGAGATGGACTTGGTTGAACTCGGACAGAAGATCCATGAGCAGATCAAGGAGCGCATCGAAGAGAGCCAGAAGGAGTTCTTCCTACGCGAACAACTCAGCGCAATCCGGCGAGAACTCGGTGAGGAGAAAGACGAGAAAGGGCTTAACATCGAAGAGTATGCGGCAAAAATTGAACAAAGCGGCATGAGCGAAGAAGCGACACAGCGCGCTGTTGAACAGTTGGAGCGACTCAGCGTACTACCGCCCGATGCCGCAGAATACAACGTTATTCGCACTTATTTGGATTGGCTCTGCGATTTGCCTTGGTCGACCCAAACCGAGGACAACCTCGACCTCAATCACGCCGAAAAGGTCTTAAACCAAGATCACTTTGCGCTCGAAGATATTAAGGAGCGTATCGTGGAGTTCTTGGCGGTCAAAAAGCTTAAACCCGATCACCAAGGACAGATTATTTGCTTCCTAGGACCTCCAGGCGTGGGTAAAACGAGTTTGGCTCGCTCTATCAATAGAGCGCTTGGGCGCAAGTTCTATGGCTTCTCCTTGGGTGGCCTACGCGATGAAGCTGAGATCAAGGGACATCGTCGAACTTATATCGGTGCGATGCCTGGTAAAATTTTACAAGGCTTAAAACGGGTTGGTGTACGCAATCCCGTTTTTGTGCTCGACGAAATAGACAAACTCGGCAATGACTGGCGCGGGGATCCCTCTAGCGCTATGCTCGAAGTACTCGACCCTTCACAAAACAATAGCTTCAATGACCACTACCTAGACGTTGCTTTCGACCTTTCCGCCGTCATGTTTATTGCTACAGCAAACGACGCTTCAACGATTCCTAGGCCCCTGTTAGATCGCATGGAAGTTATCGAACTGGCTGGCTACATCGATGAAGAAAAATACCAAATCGCACGACGGCACATTGTTCCCAAACAAATCGAACAACATGGTTTAACGAAAAAACAAATCCAATTTACCCCAAACGCGCTTCGTCGCATTATACGCGATTACACGCGTGAGGCGGGCGTACGGGATCTTGAGCGCCAAATTGCAAAAATTTGCCGTAAAAACGCCACGAAACTTGCTAAAGGCCAGGATCTCGAGATCAAACTACGACCCGATAATGTAAGCGATTACTTGGGGGCTGCCATCTATGTCGATGAGGTGATGAGCCGCAAAATGCTCCCAGGGCTATCGGTTGGGCTCGCCTGGACTCAGTTCGGCGGTGAGATTTTGTTTATCGAGAGTACCTCAATGCCGGGGCAAGGCCAGCTCAAGCTTAGTGGTCAGCTCGGTGAAGTGATGTCGGAGTCTGTTCAGATCGCTTTTAGCTACATTCGCGCTAATATGAAGCTCTTTGGGCTCAAAGAAGATATGTTCCAGAAAACAGATTTTCACGTACACTTCCCAGCAGGTGCCATACCCAAAGATGGGCCATCCGCTGGTATCACGGTGGTCACGAGTATTTTGTCCTTGCTGCGAAATCAAGCAATTCCACCGCGTATGGCCATGACAGGTGAGATCACACTGGTGGGCAACGTTTTGGCGGTCGGGGGTATTAAGGAGAAGATCATTGCTGCCAAGCGCTCTGGCGCTCGCGTAATAGCGATGAGTATTAAGAATAAGCGTGACGTTGATGAACTCGCGGACTATATCAAAGATGGTATTCGCTTTATTTTTGTCGAAACTTACAAAGAGCTGTTTGGCTTTGTATTCAGGGGCGAAGAGAAGGGGTTGATCATTGTTCCCTCTGAAGGTGAGCAAGAAAAAAAAGAGTCTGAAACGGCTAAGAAGGAAAATAAAGAGTCTGAAACGGCTAAGAAGAAAGTCAAAGAAAAAGCTAAGAAAGACACGCTGGTAGAGAAAAAATCATCTTTAAAAAAGCCTAAAAAACCCACGAAAAGTACTAAAAACACTAACGCAGAGGATGGAAAGAGCAATGAGTGAAGAGAAGTATTATCGGAGTCGTAGTTTTGCGAAGATAGGTGTTTTGGGGTTTCTTATCGTTATCGTGAGCGTGGTAGTTTTGGCTTGTAGCAAAACACCCGAAGATGTCCGCGCTTGGTTAAAGGACAAGCGTGCTCCTGCAAAGATGCAGGAATTCATCGAATCTAAGCATAGCGAAGATGTCAAGGTCGAGGCCGTTATGGTGCTCGTTGAGCGTGGACAGGCCGATAAAATCCCGGATGCCGTCAATAAATTGCAGAGTGATGAGCGAAATAAAGTCGCTAAAAAAGTGTCAAGTCGCCTTGTCCAACTTATGGAGTCGGGTAACGAAACTAGTGAAATGCGCGCTAAAGATGGTGCATTTTATATGCGCCGCTTGGACTTAGATGAAGAGATAGCAAAAGAGCTCAACGCCGTGATGTTGAGCTGGATTAGCAAAGACGACAACTTTTTCCGCCCCATAGATCGCGTTGGGCGAGTGGAGCAGAAGCGGATTTTTGAAAGTGTGGGGCCAGCGTCATTGCCCGTTTTTATTGGGATATTCGAGGATATGTTTGCGGAACTTAACGAAAAAGGTCCCGATATTAATGAGTCTATCGACGTGCAAAAACGAATGCAGAATGCACTCAAAGATCTTGACGGGCTCAAGGTTGCTGGTGCAAACGACGCTATTGCGAAGCTCTTTGCCAAAAACTTTGAGGCTGCATACCCCAATTTGGCCGATATCTATGGAGCGCCGTTTATTAATAATAACTCCGAAATACTTATTCCGCTTGCAAAGAAAGTTATGCTAGACAAGGATTATACCAATAACTATCTCAATGCTTTAAGAGATATTGTTGTTAATGATTATTACAATAATATCCAAACTAAAGAGGGTATAGCTATATGCTCGCAAACAATCATTGACGATAAAAGCGGGTTTTTGCGGTGGATGTGTGTGGATTTACTTACACAAAAGCTGGGTAAAGACTCAGTCAAACAAATATTAACATCGCTTCCAGATAGCAAAGAAGATATAGAGATACCCGAGGATCACCCCTTGGTGGGAACTTTTAAAAAGGGTGAGTTTACTTGGTTTGAGTTTGAATCGTACTGCCGCGCGCTATCGTTTAATCTTAATAACCAAGTGCCGCTCGATGTTTTACGCCAGTTTGCGTCTAATGGAAGGAGAGTCGAGCGTATGTTGTCGATGATGTGCTTGTCTTTTAACGGCGCTCAAAGCGATAAACAGTTCTTGGAGAGCCTAAGAAATGATCGCACGGATATAAGTTCTTGGGGAACCAATGCCCGTACGCTTGGCGACTTTGCTATGGTCTGTGCAACGCTCTTTGATGAAAGGCACAAGAAGCGTGATAGCGATATGGCCAAGAAAGCCGATGAAGATGCACAAGAATCAGCACCAGCGGAAAATATCTGAGTGTAGAAATGCCAGATTCAATTCAAATTGGAGTACTTGGAGCTGGCGCGTGGGGGACGGCGCTAGCGAAGCATTTAGCGCACGTGTATTCTAACGTTCGTATTTGGGCGTATGAAAAAGAGTGCGTGGCATGTATCAATGAATACCATATTAATGCTATCTTTTTGCCCAATGTGCGCTTGCCCGACAATATTATTGCGACTAACAACTTAGACGCATTCATGCACGATTTAAGTCACCTCGTCATTGTTACACCTAGCCACAAACTGCGCGAAGTACTCAGTAAAATTGCCCCTAATATGCCTAGGCACTGTAAAATAATATGTGCCACTAAAGGGATAGAGAGTGGCAGTTTAATGCTAATGTCGGAGTTAATAAGCGACGTCCTTGGTGAAAGAGCCGTAGAGCGACTTGCCGTATTATCGGGACCTAGTTTTGCCCTGCACGTCGCCGAAGGACGTGCTACTTCATTAAGTATTGCGGCGGAGAATCAGAGCTTTGCCGTGGAAATGCAGCACTTTATCAGTCACTCCGCTTTCAGAGCCTATTGGAACTGCGATCTCATCGGGGTGCAGCTCGGCGGGGCGTTAAAAAATGTTATTGCCATTGCGGCTGGCGCTTGCGAAGGATTGCAGCTCGGCGATAACGCGTTGGCTGCTCTGGTAACAAGAGGTCTAGCCGAGATGACTCGCCTGGCTGTTATGATGGGGGGCTCTGCGCAAACGATGTCGGGCTTAAGCGGGCTAGGGGATCTTGTCCTTACTTGTTACGGCGACTTATCCCGTAACCGACAGCTTGGCTTAGCTATTGGTAAGGGTAAAACTTTAGTCCAAGCAACCGAGGATAGACTTACCGTTGCCGAAGGTGTAAAGACAGCGGCTTGCGCCTACGCCTTGGCCAATAAATACGATGTCGATATGCCTATTACACAGCGCGTTTACGAGGCGCTTTACCACGAAAAAAATGCCATCCAAGCGCTTGATGAACTCTTAGAGCGTGAACTCAAACACGATGGTTGTTAGAGAATGCGTTTTGCTTTCGCTAGCAGCCCCGCAACGCACTACGCAGTGTGAAGCTCCAAAAAATAGCGTAAAGGAAATAGAGACTGGCGAGCGGTTAATAATAAAAATCAATAAAATCAATACCCTACACACAAAACGGGTTCTAAGGACGATAGCCCCACAAAAAGTTTATGGCGAAACAATGAGCTAGCTATTCGTGACTTTTACTGATAAAAGTACGCGTGGGGGTGAAGCTGTGAATGGCAATGCGCTGAGGGGGTATTATATATAGATGCAAGTACTCGGGGGCTATCGCACAGGCAGCGATTATGAGGAAAGTTTGCGCGTACGGGGGGCGTAGTCCCCAGCAAAAAAATATCGAATAATTTTGCATAAAATCTTAATAAGCGAATAGTTTTTAGTAATTTGTACCATGCAAGTCACACTATTAAAGTCAAAAATTCATCGAGCGACCGTTACGGGCGCTGATTTAAATTATCAAGGTTCTATATCGATCGATCGCGAACTGTGCAGGCGCGCGGGTTTGCTGCTTTGGGAGCGAGTCGATATTTACAATTGCACTAACGGCGAGCGCTTTAGTACCTACGTTATTTATGGGGAAGCGGGTGAAATCACTTTAAACGGTGCAGCTGCACGACGCGTGCAGTCGGGCGATATCATCATCATCGCAGCGTATGCGAGCATGAGCGTCGAGGAAGCTGAAGCATACAAACCGACTATCATCTTGGTGGATGCCAAGAACCTGGCCTTGGACGGATAAGCATGAGAATTGGACACATCAGCGATTTGCACCTCTACGACATGACGGGCGCGCGAGTGCGTGATTTTTTGAACAAGAGAATGACGGGAGGGCTTAATTTGCTTTTAGGGCGGCGTGGTTTACACCAAGCAAGCCTTAGCGAGAGGGCGCTGCAAATACTCAAAACGGAGTGTGATCACCTAGTGGTTGCAGGCGATTTGACCAACTTGTCGCTTCCTTCAGAGTTCGTTGCGGCCGATGCTCTTTTGCGGCGCTACTTCGACGAAGACGACATGACGATCGTGCCAGGGAACCACGATTTTTATACCAAAGAAAGCGCTTTAGCTCGTCGCTTTGAAAAGAGCATATATAGCAAGAATCAATCTGATCTAGCTGGATTTGTTGAAGATTCACCGTGGCCTTTCGTTAAAATTCGGAATGATGTGGCTTTTATAGGATTAAATTCAGCTCAACCGCGTCCCTTTTTTGTAGCCGCTGGCATGCTCGGGCGCGAACAGCGTAATGCACTCATTAAACTGCTAAAAAAACCTGAATTACAGCAAAAATTCATTGTGATAGCGCTGCATCACCATCTTTTTCGCGCGATTAACGCGCCCGGAGAAGCTCTGCGTAACTTGCGTGATCGTGCTGCTTTCTTAAGAATATTAAAGAAATATAGTCCCCATCTTGTTTTGCACGGGCACAGTCATGTTTGTCATATGAAAGTGTGGGGAAATACGCTGATTTCTGAGGCGGGTTCATTGAGCGAAGATGGCGGAAAACGTTCAAGTCGACGCGGAAAATTTAAAATTTATGAAGTAAACGACAATAAAATTCAGAAAATAGAAACTTGGCGCTACAATGATACAGATTTCGTTCTTTTTAAAAAGGAGCGCGTTAACGGTAAAAAAATAGAGGCGTTCGTATGAAACGATCTTGGAGAAGAAGCGCACTTACTGTTATTGTTGTATTCGGGCTGTGCCTAGCAGTCTGGTTTTGGGATAGTCAGCGCAAAGTCGATATTCGCCTACGTACGCAAGTGATGACGCAGGGTGCTGAGGAGGGGGAAAAACTGCATTTAAGCTTTATTGATAAGGATGAAAGTACTGCTGCACAAAGCACTGTTTCAATGCTCGGGGCGCATGGAGTCAATTACCAAAATCTTGCCCTAAAACCAGGAAACTACAAAGTTCGCGCAGTCTTTGAAAAAAAAGATGGGCAAAACAGCTATTTTGAGCAGGGTTTTGAGGTGCCAGCGCAGGATGCGGAGATATCCTTGTTTTTGCGAAAGTAGGGCGGAAGCCTTTAGAATTTTAAGAATCATCAAATTTTAGTAGACAATAATGAAAGATCTTAGTGGAAAATCTGTTCTTTTAGGCGTTACGGGCAGTATTGCTGCGTTTAAGGCTGCAGCCCTAGCCAGTGCCCTGGTTAAAGAGGGAGCCAAAGTCCACGTCGTTATGACTCGCCATGCCATGCAATTCATCGCTCCTATGACCTTTGAAGAGCTTTGCGCAACGACATGTGTTATCGACAATTTTGAACCCAATTACGGCGAGCGTGTGTCTCATTTAACGTTGGCACGGGAAGCCGATTTAGCCATCATTGCGCCCTGTACGGCCAATGTTTTAGCTAAGTTAGCCCACGGCATCGCCGACGATATGCTTACGACGACAATGTTGCCCTTCAAGAAGGTGAAGTTACTCGCCCCTGCGATGAACACGGATATGTACGAAAACGCTGTGGTGCAGGATAATCTGGCAAAACTAGAGAGTTACGGCTACAAAATGATCGAGCCCACAGTGGGTTTATTGGCATGTAGAACGGTGGGGCGCGGTAAGATGGCTGAGCCCTCCGTTTTGTTGGCAGCGATTAAGCGCGAGATAGCGCGTGAAAAAACGCTTTCGGGGAGAAAAGTTTTGCTGACTGCTGGGGCAACGCGCGAAGCCCTTGATCCAGTGCGCTTTTTTTCCAATCCTTCCACGGGGAAGATGGGCATGGCGCTGGCGTGGGAGGGAGTGATGCGCGGGGCGGAAGTGGTGGCGGTTACAGGCGATATGCGCGTTGACGTGCCAGAATTTGTTCGGCAGCGAAAAGTTGAGACTGCAGCGCAGATGCTTGAAGCATGTTTGGAAGAAGCAGCGGATGCCGATGATATCATCATGACAGCAGCGGTTTCAGATTTTCGACCAAAACAAAGTTCGGCGCATAAGATCAAAAAGAGCGACAATGCGCTTAGCGTAGAATTTGAACGAACCGAGGATATTCTTGCAAAACTGGCTAGTTCTCGCCCGAAACCGCAAAGAATATGCGGCTTTGCTATGGAAACAGAGAATTTAGTACAAAATGCTGAGCTTAAGTTTAAGCGTAAAAACTTGGATATGCTCGTCGCAAACCCGCTTGACGACGAGAGTTCGGGCTTTGCGCACGACACGAATCTGGGCACTATTATTACAAAATCGGGGCTTGAGTCACTGCCGCTGATGTCAAAATCGTCGCTAGCGCGCGAGATTTGGGATCGCTTTGAGCGCCTAACAGCTACGTAAAACTATGCCCAACTACCCCACAGAATCGCAGATCATAGCGCGGATACGCGAGCGCTTCCCCACACGCGCGGATCTCGTTGGTCTTGGCATCGGCGATGATTGTGAGTGGCTAAAGCGCTGCTATCCATTGGTCACGACGGATTGCTTTGTCGAGGGTGTGCACTTTGATCTGCGCTATATGACGCTTACAGATGCGGCTTACCGCGCAATGACCGCGAACCTCAGCGATATTGCCGCTATGGGCGGTGAAGCTGGCGCCTTTTTGCTCAGTTTGGGCTTAGTGCCAAAACGCTTTGTACTCTCCCAGCTCGATCTATTTATGGATGGAATCCTCGAATGCATTCACGATCACGCGGCTACGGAGTGTTTTTTGGCCGGCGGAGACGTGGTGCGAAGCCCGAATTCGCTTTTCTTTAACATCTGTATGCTTGGGAGCGTTTCAGAGGGGGCGCCTTTAACACGTTCGGCTGCCGCACCTGGTGACCTACTCGTTGTTTTTGGCGCTCTAGGGCAAGCGGCGCTGGGTTTTGGACTTTTAGAGAAAGGCGTTAAAGAAGAACGCTTTTCGCCGTTTTATGATGCATTTTTGCGCCCAAAAGCACAGCTCAAACTTGGGAAGCGCTTGCGTGAGCTAGCGCATGCTGCGATGGATCTATCGGACGGATTGTTGCAAGATTGTCCGAAGCTTTTAGCGCAAAGTCGCATAGGTGCTGAAATTTACGTGGACGCATTAGAATTAAGTGAGCTTGAACGCGAGGCAGCAGAGATCTTAAAATTACGCCCGCTCGATCTTGCGCTCCAAGGGGGTGAGGATTTTAGCCTCCTTGCGGCTATTGCGCCCGATCGCCTTGAAAGCGCGCAAGTTATAGCCAAAGAACTCGGTGTTGCCATGCAAATCGTTGGTAAATGCGTTGAAGCTCCGGGGCTAAACTGTTACAATGCTACGCGCGAGTACGTTGTACAAAGCTGCGGCTTTGAGCACTTTGAATGATTCGATGCAAATTTTTCTAACAATAATCCAAGTATACGGGTTTTTATCGTATAAAATTCCATATGAAACAGGCTCAACCAGAAAAAATGGATCGTGCCCAACAAACGCATGAGCGCCTACAACGCCAGAAGCGCATTGATGAGACATACGTCGAAAGTAGTTGGATGCGATTAGTCGACGCTCTTTTAGTCGAAATTAGTCTTGGGCGCGCTTTGCCCTATAACTCCATGATTTTATTGCCCGAGCTGCGTATGACGACACTGTTGCGCACGCTAGTCGAGAGCTTTCCTAAGCAAATTAAGCTCATGATCGTCGATCAAAGCAACACCCGCTTTGATATGCTTCGCGCTATCGTCCCCGCACACATGGCCAACGCGTACTTTTCTACGCAGATGCTAAGTGCTCTTAACTACTCCGACAACGTTTTCGATCTTGTCTTGACCCAACTCAGCCTCACTTCCTTAAGCCAGCACATGCGCATCTTTCCCGAGTACCATCGGGTCTTGAAACCTAACGCATCTTTTGTTTTCGCCACCCCCATCGAAGGCACTCTCTCGCCTTTTTTCGACTTTTTGAGCGAATCCTTGCTCAAACTTGCCGTTGTCAATCGCGACAGCATCATCGGTGAACTTAGGCAAGCTATGCAGCCGCAATTTATCCGCCAAATGCTCGCGGGCTACGGTTTTCGCGTTATTTCCGAGGACGTCGTCTCCTTCTCCATGCAATTCCCCAGCACCGAAGACTTTCTTTTCTCAACCCTTATCGAATCCTTCTACCTCGCCGCCTGCCTCAACATTTTGCCTCGCCAAGAGGGTAAAACCTTGCTAACCCAAGTTGTTAAGTCCTTCCACCACTATTACCAAGGTTTGGGAATCGACGCAGATATGCACATGCTCTGCGTTTTGTGCGAAAAAACCTAGTTTTTGTGTGTTCTGAATGCACATCTTTGGGGAGGCGCTCTTGGCAAATTCGCGCAATTTAAAGGAAGCATGCGCGTAGAGGGGCTTTAGAGCCCCCTACAATGCTCCGAATCAAAAGCTACTATCATTCATTACAATACGTATCATCACCCCCAAAACGCATTTTGCAAATGATCTTTCTTGCTTCCTTAGGGCTTATATAAATGCTTTTACACTCTTTGTTATTAAAGCATGTATGTCCATAAGGGCATATATTTTCTCCACAGCTGCAGCCCTCTTTTTTACGACATGCCCAGTTAAATTCTGTGTAAATTGGCGCCATATAGCCATGGCCCCATACGTAATAATGACCTATCATACAAGCATAATCCTCAACATTTTTGGGCATTTCATAAGTATTACATAGCTGTGGTCTATCCCTCTTCCAAGAAAAGAAAAAAGGAACTTCTTCGATAAAGCTTGTATAAATATAGTAGGAATAGTCTAAAACAGCAATCTCACTCAAATCTTCAAAAACATCTTGATAACCATCATGCATTTCATAAAGAGTACCGTCATATTCGTACTCTTCGTCAGGTGCAATATTTCCTGTGGTTGGGGCACTATAGATCATTTTTCCTTCATAAATATCATAATAGGGACTCCATAAACAGAGCCCATTTCGACAGAACTCCTGATTTTTGCAGCGTTTCTTTCCACATAGACAGCCATTCTTTTGATCGCACCGAGCATAGCCCCATGCCGAAATATACTGGCTCGGGTCTTTAATGGACTTATCTGCACCTGCTTGAAAGATACATTGTCCATTGTAGCATTGAGTGCTTGCGGGACATGTATTAATAAATACTGTCGTGGTAGTTGTCTGAGGCTTTAAAGTCATCAGAAAGCGCTGTAAATCTCTTTTCCCAGCAATCATCATTTTGAGGGATTTTTACACCATTGCATTCACAAGCATTTTTATGGATGCAAGTTTTTGTAAGTTGGTAGCTCACTTTCTCACCACAGCATTTTGTGGCAACAAATTGTACATTTTTTTCTCAATACGGCTGTTCTTCCACATGCCTTCTATATTGTGTGCAGAAAGTTCTTCTTTGCTGGTGCCCATGATAATATTATAAAAATACCAAAAGCTATAAAAAATATTGAATTTCTCTTCATGATTAAGATCTTGCTTTGTTTAAGGATACTCTGATGAGTGTGATATGAGAGCTTTATATTTTTGTGGGGGAAGTGTCCCCCTACGCCGCAACCCCGCTCTGTGCGCGGGTTTGCGTCTACCCCCTTGTAAGTAATCTATTGCTATGTTTAGCTAGCATAGCACGAAGTGCGGTGAGCGTTTCTACCCCCTTGGGCTTAAAAGCCTGTCATGGAGATCACCCCCCGCACTTCAACCTTATGCCG
>JBBAEA010000013.1:0-36909 GCA_041656175.1 Bradymonadales bacterium
ACCCAAAAAACTACATAAAAACCCCCCCCCCCCCCCCCGTGCAAAGCTTTCTATACTTTACAGACGTTGAGCTTTCTATCGAGCATGCGATACGACACGGCTTCGGCGATGTGCTTAGCTTCCACGCGCTTGGGGTTGGAAGCCGGATCCATGTCGGCGATGCTGCGTGCAATTTTGAGTATACGATTATAGGCGCGTGCGCTCATGCCGAGCACGTCGATGGCGCGGCGCATAAGTCGTGTGCCCTCGTTATCGAGCTTGCAAAATGCCCTTATTTCGTTAATTCCCATACGTGCGTTACAATTAATTGCGCTGTTTTTGAATCTCGCCTCTTGTAGGTCTCGACAGCGTTGGACACGCGCACGAATGTTCTCTGTGCTCTCTTCTATTTTCCCCTCAATGAGATCCTCAAAATCGACTTCGACGACGTCGATTTGTAGATCGATGCGATCCAGCAGCGGTCCCGAAATTCTAGCTTGATAGCGCCGAATTTCTTCACTCGTACAACTACAACGTTTTCTCTTGCTGCCGAAGTTTCCGCATGGGCACGCGTTCATCGACGCAATCATGATGAACTGAGCGGGGTAGCAAACCGTTTGTAAACGCCGTGTAATATTGATGTAGCCGTTCTCTAGGGGTTGACGCAAAACTTCTAGGACGTTTCGTTTAAATTCGGGAAGCTCATCGAGGAACAAAACGCCGTTATGGGCTAAGGAGATTTCTCCAGGTTTTGGACTGGGTGAGCCGCCGCCCACGAGACCGATGTCCGAAATTGAATGGTGTGGGTCTCTAAAGGGGCGGTGATCTATGAGTGATGCGCTACCGAGGTTTCCCGAAACACTGTAGAGCGCAGTGACTTCCAATGCTTCTTCGAAACTCATTCGGGGGAGTATGCCGCTAAAACGTTGTGCTAGCATCGTTTTACCCGATCCTGGGGGACCCACAAATATAATGTTATGACCCCCGCTTGCAGCGACCTCAAGTGCACGTTTGGCTACGCGTTGTCCGCTAACCTGCGCCATATCAAGCCCTGCAGTTTGTGCACGAACGAACTGATGCTCTTGCGGTTTGTAGCTCTCTAGACATTCCGTTCGCAAGGCATCGTACAGTTCGCGCAATGATTTTGGCGTAAAAATCTGCATCCCTTCTACAAGCGCTGCTTCTTGAGCGTTGGCCTCGGGCAGAATAATTTTTTTTAAGCCCG
Organism: Bradymonadales bacterium; assembly: GCA_041656175.1. Lineage (GTDB taxonomy): Bacteria > Myxococcota_A > Bradymonadia > UBA4248 > UBA4248 > JBBAEA01. The sequence goes on from JBBAEA010000013.1 coordinate 1,205, forward strand.
CCGCTTTTGCTGCAATACACAACGGTAAAGCACCAGGTATAGGACGAATCTCTCCAGATAAGGCGAGTTCGCCCAGAATCATTGAGTTTGCGAGAATCTTTTCTACGTATGGGCTCATAAATTTGGAGTCGGCGCCAAGCACAGCTATCGCGATGGGTAGATCAAAAGCAGATCCATCCTTACGTATGTCGGCAGGTGCCAAGTTTAGCGTGATACAGTTATACGGAAAATCAAGCCCAGACTCCGAGAAAGCAGCGCGAACTCGCATTTTAGACTCACGTACAGCACCCTCAGCTAGCCCTACTGTGTGGAAATTTGTCATTCCGTAGGCTATGTGTGCTTCGATGTGTACACAAAAGCCATCCACCCCGTTTAAGGCTCCACTGATTACTTTGCCAATCATGATAAAAGCTCCTATTTTCTTCTTATTTTTTCTTATTTTCTTTTTTTCTAGAACTAGGCTCAAAATGGCCATGAAAAGCGTATTTTTTCATAGATAGTTGAAGCAAAAAAACTGATGCTCTAGCACTGCTGTTATTAGGCAATATACACTTTTATTTCGTTTTGTTCGCAAAAAGTTGATTTTTAGTGGAACACTTCTGTTATTTTGTATTTTTCTTATTTTTTGGAGTTCACGAACTTTTAGGCTAAAGCTCGATGTGCGGGGGGGGGTAGGCAAAGATCACCGAGTAAAATTTGCAGCAATCGCATTTTGTGCGATGGATGAGCGTATAGCGAATACATCGCACAAAATTTTGCGATTGCTGTCGAATTTTACGAGGAAGCTTTGCCGAGGGGGGAGCTCCCCCCACCAAGAAGAGTTGGGCGATGAATGATGAAAGTTGGCGAAATGTTTGCGAAAGTGATTAAAAAGCGCTACTTAGCAACAGCGTTTTGCTTTCTGGACGTGGTGGTGAATTTGAAAAAAGTAATTATTTCGTTATTGATAATCGTGGCGCTGGGGGGCTTAGCGATGTATTTTTTGGCTGCCAGCGAGCCGGATGAGGCGCGTGAGATCGAGGGGGAGGTGGCGCGCAAGGCGGCTAAAGTGGAGCTTGAGAGAGCGCAAAGTCGCGTAAAAAGGGCTGCGGAGCTCAAAATGGAGCAAGTCGACAAGCGTGATAAGTGGGACGATCGTCAATTGTTTTTGGAGTCCTTAGAAAAGGGTTATATTCCAACGCAGGAGACGGGCGAGTTGGGGAGTTCGCACGGGGCGCTGACGCCGGATTCTGGTATGGTGTATGCGGAGTCGAAGTATGAGCGTTTAGCGGATTCGCCGCTTTTGCGCTTCACCGATGAGATGATTTGGCGTGATGGTGATGAGTTTGTGGTCAAGCGCGATGCGATGCATGACCAGGCTTTGCACATTCAGGAGGCGTCGATAGCGTTGTCGGTTTCGGCGCGTATTGAGTGGGGACAACTAAAAGGTTATCGTTTAGTGGAGGTGCCTGAGGGAACGCTTTTTTCAAAGTTAGGAATAGTCTCGGGCGATGTAGTATTGAGTATAAATGGAGGCAAGCCTGACATGGAGGTGATGGCGCTGAAGTTTGTGGATATGGTAGCGCGTCGTGGGGCGAGTACGGTGGAGATCGAGCATTTAGGTGAGGTTCGCGAGATAAGGATTAGGGCGGAGTAGCGGATGAATTCAAGAATTCGCATAGCAGTGGCGCTTGTGGCGTTTGTTTTGTTGGTGGGTGCGTCGTACTTCATCGCAAAGGGAGTGTCTGCTTTTATTTCGCAAAAGCTTGTGGCGCTAACACCGTATGAAGTTAGTGCTTTGCCCGCGACTGCGCCTACAGATTTTGACGCTTACGAGGATAAAACGCTGCTGCTTTACAATCGCAATCTTTTTAACCAGAAGGGCGGTATGGAGGATGAGCCTCCGCAAGAGCCAGAGCCAGTGGTCGAGCATGAGGAGGCGCCAGTCGAGGCGCTGGGAGGGGATAGGCCGATTTTAACGAGCCTTAAGATCAAACTTTTGGGGACGCAAGTGGCGAGTGATGCGCGCTATTCTTTGGCAATGATTGGGCTTCTTGATGAGCCGATAGCGCAGCCTTTGGTTTTGGGGGTTGGCGGTGAGGTTTTGAATGAGGCCGTCGTTGTGGGGATTGTGCGCAATAAGGTATATTTTCGTCGCCACTCGCATGGGAATCGTATAGAGTACATAGACATTGATACGACGGCTGAGGATGTTGCGGCTGCCGCCGCTTCTGCTCCCCCTCCTACGCCTGCGAAGGTCGCAAAGCCTGAGGGCGAGCCAGCCAAAGCGATTGTGGACGCGAGTGTAATCAAGCGCGTAGGGCCTGATACCTACGCGATTCCGCGTGCAACGGCAGAGGAAGTGCGCCGAAATCCCAAGGTTTTGCAAGACCCAAAATTTGGGGCAATCCCCAAACTTCAACCCGTTTACAAAAAGGGTGCTATAAGTGGGTACAGGTTGCTGGATGTGGCGCCTGATTCGATTTACTCGCAGCTTGGCATACGCTCTGGCGATACGTTACTTGATATTAACGGCCAGCAGCTAGATAACCCGCAAAAAGCCATGTCGTTTTTTGACCAGCTGCAACCTGGGCAAGATGTAGGAATTAAGATCAATCGCAACGGTCAAGAAAGGACGCTGACCTATAAGTTGAATTGAAGGATTTAGGTATAAGATATGAGCGTAGAGATGCGCAAATCTAGCTTTGGATTGGCGAAGCGACTTGGCCAGCTAACCGGGGCGTGTTTTTTACAGGTGCTAGTTTTGCTTTTTGCGACTTGGGGCGCGTCTAGTGCTTTGGCTCAAAGTCCGGATCAAGCAGAGCTCGGTCCCGATGGGCGTGAATCACGTCCTGGTGTTGTAAAACGGGATGCCCCACGCGATACTGCGCCGCCCGTTCAGGAAGAGCCGGGTACCACTGTGCCGAGCGCAGCTGCAGGGCAGGGCGCTGTGGAGAGTGGTGTTATTTTTGGTGAAGAATATCAGTTTGAGCCCAACTTTAACGCTGATTATGCGGCGCGACCCACGCCGAGTAACGTGAAAGTTACGCTTGATTTTCGCGATGCGGATCTGAGTGATGTCGTTAAGTTGATGAGTGCGCAAACGGGTCGAAATTTCATCGTTGCTGATACGCTTAAAAGCGGCAAGAAGATTACGATAATTAGCCCAAACCCAGTGAGCGCTGCGGAAGCCTATCAAGCTTTTTTGTCTGCACTACAGATGAATGGTTTAACTGTCGTTCGTAGTGGTAAGTTCTACAAAATCGTTGATGTGAATGCGGGTATCAAAGAGCCGATTTCGCCTACATGGGACGGGCAAAATATTGACAGGAACGACGCTTTGGTTACGCACATCATCTCTTTGGAGTTTTTGGAAGTTAGCCAAGTAAAACCTGTACTTGATCAGCTCAAAACGCCAAATGGCCTTATCGTCGATTATCCTGCATCCAACACGCTGATTATCACCGATACGGGTAATTCGGTAAACCGCATGATAAGCTTTATTAAGCGCATCGACAACGGAAGTTCTGATGGGGAGAGGCTGTGGGTTTACCCCGTGCAGTATGCTGAAGCCGCGGAACTGGAGCGTTTGCTGCAATCGGTATTTCAGGTTGGTGGTACAGCGCGTCAGCAACCGCAGGGTGCGAGCGCACAAAATACGGGTGAAGATGTTAAGATTTCCCAAATCGTCGCGGATCAGCGTACGAACAAACTTATTATTGTAGCCAATGAGCGAAGTTACGAAAAAGTAAAGCGTCTTTTGCTGCATCTGGATGTTGAGATTCCCGATTCTGGGCGCATTAATGTGGTACACCTGCAAAACTCTGAAGCACTGGAAATATCGTCCGTCTTGACCGAGCTACTACAGCGCATGCAGCAGGGTACATCTCAGCGTAGTGGTGGTGCAAACCAGAGTGGTGGGCAGCTGCTACAAGGCGATGTATCGGTGGTAGCGAATGCATCGACCAACGATCTTATTGTTGTAGCTAGTCCACGCGATTTTTTGTCGGTTAAATCCGTGATCAAAGAGCTGGATCGTCCGCGTCGCCAAGTTTTTGTCGAAGCGGTTATCATGGAGGTTAGTTTGGAGCGCTCTCGCGAACTCGGTGTTGCGATGCACGGTGGTAATACCTTTGCAACGGACGAGGGGGATGGGTACTATGCGGGGCGTACGGAGTTGAACAAGTTACAAAGTCTTTCACCTGCGGCAATGTTTTTGGGTGCTGGTTCGACGCCAGGTTTCTTAGCTGCCCTTGCAGGGCCTACGCTTGATATTGCGGGGATCAAAATTCCATCGATGGGCGTGGTGCTACAGGCGTTGCAAACGAACACGGATACTAACGTTTTATCGACACCCACCATACTTACGCTTGATAACCAAGAAGCCGAAATCAGCGTAGGTGAGCGCATCCCCTACATCACGAATACGGGTTCGAACTACTCGGGTTTGCTCAACAGCAGCGCCCTTGCGGGGAATCCCGAAATTGCGGGCATAGGCAATCTCTTGGGCGGTATGGGGTATGGCACGCAGATCGAGCGAATAGACGTTGCGCTTACTTTGCGCATTAAGCCGCAAATCAATGAAGGCGGTAGTGTTCGTCTCGACATAGATGAGGAAATCGAGGAGGTAAAACCTGGGGGCTCGGATCTAGGTGGCCCTACTACGCGTATGCGTAATATGCGTACGGTAGTTGTTGTTCCTGATCAGCAAACCGTCGTTCTTGGCGGCCTGGTGCGCGACTCCGAGTCGCAGTCTGTCTCTAAGGTTCCTTTACTGGGCGATATTCCCGTGCTTGGCTACCTCTTTAGATCGACGGCAACCACTATACAAAAGCAGAACCTTCTTCTTATGCTCACGCCCTATATCATCGAGAGTAACGTGGATCTGGAAAAGATCCGCATTCGCAAGCAAAAGGAACGCGACGAGTTTCTCGAGTACTTTGGGCGGCGTGATCTCAATTATGTGCGTAGCGTGAACTATGATAAAAAACACGGGATACTTGAGGAGATTCGCCAAGTTATTGATGCGCAAGAAAACGAGCTTAGCGCCATACGAGAAGCTCAAAACGTGATGCGCATCACTACAGAAGATGAAGGGATCGAGTTACCCGCAGGTTTCTCTGACGGATACGGCGGCAGCGGCTCTAGCGCGGGGAGGACTCGCCAAGGCAGCACTGCTCCCGCCCGATTGCCCAATAGACCAGCGAGACAAAGAGATAGAAGGTAGAGCTTTTTTGCTTGCACTTTAGAGTACGGAGCAAAATTTGTAGCTGCGAAGTACGAAAACACAGCTAATATGGAGTAAAGATGTTTCGACGAAAAGCCCTAGGCGAAATACTCGTTGAGCAGGGCAGACTGAGTCAGCAGCAACTCACCGATGCTTTGGCGGATCAGGCTCTAGCCGAAGAAAAAACGCGTATAGGTGAGATCTTAGTCGCTAAAAAGTTGGTAGCTGAGTTGGACGTACTCCGCGCGCTTGGTCTCCAGTTTGGTTACGAGGTTTGGGAGAACTTCGATGTTGAAGACGTCGACTTAAGCCTGTCCAAGGATTTGAGTTACCCCATCGCGATGCAGCAGCTTGTGATGCCACTTAAGCGTGTGGGCGCGTTGGTGTTAACGGCGAGTTCGGATCCTCTTAATATTGATGCGCTGGATCATGTGCGCGTGATGACGGGAGCAGAGCCCGTCCCCATACTCGGCACTAAAACGGCAGTGCGCGCTGTTATTACGGGTATTTTCGATAAACGCGGTGATCTCACCAATATTGTAGATGACCTTGATTCCCAAAAAGCGGCTAGCGGCGATGAAGATGATGCGGAGAGGATTGAGGATATTCTCAACCGCGCTGCCAGCGACGATGAAGGTCCGATAATCCAACTTATCAACACGATTTTTCAGCAAGCAGTGCGTGAGCGAGCAAGCGATATACACATCGAAGCGGCGGAAACCGCGGTTATTGTGCGTTTTCGCGTAGATGGCGTGCTCAAAGAGGTTGTGCGCGCACAAAAGCGCTTCCACTCCTCCATCGTCGTGCGCGTCAAAATCATGAGCAACCTTAATATCGCCGAGAAGCGCTTGCCCCAGGATGGTCGCATACGCTTTAAGATAGCAGGGCGAAATATTGACGTTCGTGTTGCCACGGCGCCCGCGTCGCATGGCGAGCGTATCACGATGCGTTTGCTCGATCAGCAAGCGATTTTGCTCGATCTTGTCGATTTGGGCTTTTCGGAGCGGCACTATAAAGTTATTACGCATGCGATTACGCAGCCACACGGCATTGTTTTGGTGACGGGACCCACGGGTTCGGGTAAAACAACGACGCTCTACGCATGCTTAAACCGCATCAACACTCCCGATAAAAATATTTTAACCGTCGAGGATCCGGTCGAGTACCAGCTTGCGGGTATATCGCAGATGCAGGTTAACCCCAAGATCGACTTGAGTTTTGCTAGCGGTTTGCGCTCCTACCTTCGACACGATCCCGACATCATCATGGTGGGTGAGATACGCGACGCCGAAACGGCCGAAATCGCGATACAAGCGGCACTAACCGGTCACTTAGTCTTCTCGACCCTACACACCAACGACGCAGCTGGCGCCTTTACGCGACTCATCGACATGGGCATTGAGCCCTTCTTGGTGAGTTCCAGCCTCTCGCTATCGATGGCACAGCGCCTTATACGGCGGCTTTGTCCGCAGTGCAAAGAAGCGTATAGACCAGCGCCCGAGGAACTCGAAGAGATCGGGATAAGCCAGGATCGCTTAGAGGCAGCAGGCGGCATTATCTACAAGTCAAAAGGTTGTAAGGACTGCAACATGTCTGGTTACGCAGGCCGTACGGCTATCTACGAAATGATGGTTATTAACGATAATATTCGCAGGCTCGTGATGAAGCGCGCAGACGCTTCTATGATCAAGCGCGAGGCCGAAAACTTCGGTATGACTAGCCTACGCGAAGACGGGATCGTCAAAGTTTTAACCGGAATGTCAAGTATCCCCGAAGTTTTGCGCGTAACTCAGGATGCCGAGGAATAGCGAGGAAGTATGCCACTCTATGAGTATAAAGGGCTCAATAACGCAGGTAAACAAGTCAAAGGCCTAAAAGACGCAGCTAATAGAGCTGCGCTCAAAGATAGTTTGCTTAAACAAGGTATTTACCTCAGCGAGGCGAGTGAAAAGTCTCAGGCTTCCAAAGCGGGCTCGGACTCTCCGCTCAAGGCGCTCTCTAAGATCCAAGTGGGGCAAGGGATCACAAAGCAGGATGTTAAGGATTTTACCACGCAGTTTGCTACGCTACAAAAAGCCGCCATTCCGCTTGTAGAGTGCTTAAACGCCTTGTCGGACCAAGCCGAGAAGGAGAGTTTTAGAACCGTACTCGTTAATATTAAGCAAAAGGTCAGCGAGGGCTCAAGCCTTGGTAACGCCATGGCCGATTATCCAAAAGTTTTTGACACCCTCTACGTAAGTATGATCCGCGCCGGAGAGTCCAGTGGCGCTCTAGACATCGTACTTATTCGCTTAGCCGATTTTCTCGACTCACAACTACGCCTTCGCTCCAAAATCATCGGTGCCATGGTCTATCCTATTATTATGATAGTCATTGGTATCGGACTCATGATGCTGCTTTTTATCTTCGTTATACCGCGGGTAACCAAACTTTTTGAACAACAGCGAAAGCCTCTACCAGGCATTACCAAGATGCTGCTTGTTACCGCCGATTTTGTTTCCTCCTTTTGGTGGCTGATAATACTCGTGTTTGTTGCGGGAGCCTATCTTTTTCGTCGCTGGAAATCGACGCCAAAGGGGCGCTTCAAGTGGGATACGTTTAAACTCAAGCTCCCCTTGCTTGGCTCCGTCGTTCGCATGGTTGCCCTCTCTCGATTTGCCAAAACGCTTGCCACGCTACTCAGCTCTGGCGTTCCCTTGTTAAAGGCGCTTGACATCGTCAAAAGTATACTTGGTAACGCCGTTCTTGCAAAAGTCGTCGAACAAGCACACGATAATATCCGCGAGGGCGAAAGTATCGCAGCGCCGCTTAAACGTTCGGGAGAATTCCCGCCGCTGATGACGCACATGATTTCGGTAGGGGAGCGCGCTGGGCGTCTTGAGGAGATGCTCGATAGTGTGGCAGAGAACTACGAAGGACAAATTAACGTTCGCGTCGAAGCAATGACAGCGATGCTCGAACCTCTTATGATAGTTGTGATGGGGGGAACTATTGGTTTTGTTGTTTTCGCCATATTGCTGCCAATAATGCAGTTAAGTGACGGATTTGGTTAGACAATATTTTGTAAGCAATTAAGTTTATCTTAGGAGAAGATTATGCGTAATTTATTTGAGCTCATCGCGAAGCTACACCGCCGCAATAAGCAATCCAAGTTCCAGCGCCAAGGTATGACGCTCATCGAGATTATGATCGTTGTTACCCTCATGGTCGCCATTATGGGGCTTATCGGCTGGAACATTCTCGGACAAGCTGATAAGGCCAATGACGGACTTGCACAAACACAGCTTAGGTCGCTTAAGGGAAATATCGAAGCCTATCGCCTCTACTACCGCAAAATGCCAGAGCGCTTTGAAGACCTCATCAACACCCCCGATAATCGCAAGATCATCGAAGAAGTTCCTGAAGACCCTTGGGGCAACGCCTACGTTTTCGAGAAAACAGGGAACAAAATAAAAATCTTTTCCGTCGGCTCCGATGGGCTAGCCAACACGGAAGACGACATCGTTGTTAACGTTAATTAAGAGATTCTAAACTAAAAATGAGAGAAGCGGGCGAGCATCAACTTGCCCGTTTCTTCTTTCATATTATTCGTGTGAAATGTCATTGGTTTGGTTTTTCGCAAAGTATTGTGCGTGTTTTGTGGGCAGATGGCGTTCATCCAGCGCTAAATTCATGCTTTTCTCGAATATGTCGGGAAGCTCGCTGGTGTACGAAAACGCTTCACCGCGCCACGAAAATGTTAGCTTTGAAGCGTGTAAGAGATGCCGATACGGTAAATAGTCGGGAACTTCCTCGTCATCCAAGTAGGCCTTATAGAAAGCTTCGCCAAAAAAATAGAGCTTATCACCCAAAATTGGTGTTCTTTGCAGTGCTAAGTGCGCCCTGAGTTGGTGCTGGCGCCCCGTAATAGGCCGTAAGCAAACTAAAGCGAGGGCAGCATTTCGTTCTAGGGCGCGTACATCGCTTTGGGCACTGAGTTTACCGTGGCCCATGCAAAGTTTTGGGAGCAAAGTGCCCGCGTAACCCAGTGCATCGCAAATACTACGTTTCTTCCCAAGTTCATGTCGGCAAAATGGGTCGTAAACGACGGCTTTGTAGTCTTTGAGAACTTCGCAGCTAAGGAACAATTTTCCGAGTTGCGCGCTGACCTTTGCGGTCTTTGCCACAAGCAGTAAACCCGAACTTTCCTTATCGAGGCGGTGCACTACGTAGGGTGTTTTGCCTAAAACCTCTTCGACATAGACGGTAACGCAGTTGCGATATGCACGCGCCGTCGGGTGCACGAGCATGCCAGCGGGCTTATCAAAACACCAAAACGCGTCGTTCTCATCGATAAGTCGCAGTTCATCAAACTGTGGTTCCTCATCGTTGAGTTTCTGAATAAGCCTTACAACGTCGCCCGCTTGTACGCGCAAAGACGCCTTGGCCTCGCGCGCGGGTTCAAGACTAACAGCACCGTTGTTTATGCACTTTTGGGCTTGCGTTCTCGATAAGCGTGTGATTTTGTGTGCCAAAAACATATCGAGACGCATATTGTTTTGTGAGTGTTCCACGACGTAGCTGCGCTCTCTGTAGTTCATACTCGGCTCCAAGTCTAAGTTAAGCCCTAGAATAGGCTGATTATTTGGGGCTAGCGCGTTCACAGGACAGTTTTGAAGCCATAGAGCAGCTTTGAAATTCCCCAGTTTACGCATTTTTTGACAGTTACTACATGGACACTAGGCTTCCTATGTGTTGCGTTCGCTCTTAGCGCTCAAAAGATCTGGCCTAACACGTTTTGTACGCTCAAGTGCTGCTGCTTTTCGCCAAGACGCAATCGCTGCATGGTTCCCACTACGCAAAACTTCTGGCGGGCAATCACCGTTAAGATCCCAAGGACGCGTGTACTGCGGGTACTCCAAAAGCCCATCGCTAAAGCTCTCATCGAGTGAAGACTCCGCGTTTCCAAGCACCCCAGGTCTTAAGCGTGAAACCGCGTCGATCACGACCATCGCCGCGAGCTCTCCCCCTGTTAAGACGTAATCGCCAATAGAGAGTTCCATATCGATATGCTTTCGCACTCGTTCGTCAATGCCCTCATAATGCCCGCAAAGCAAGATCATATCGCGTTCTGCCCCCGCCAAAGCACTCGCCGTCCCTTGAACAAAGCGCTGACCGCAGGGTCCGAGCAAAATCACTAAAGCTTCGGGCATACAGCGCTGCTTTAGCGCCGCAATCGCGCGTAAAACAGGTGCTGCCATCATGAGCTGTCCCGCCCCCCCACCGTAGGGCGCATCATCTACGCGTCTATGTTTATCCTGTGCATGGTCGCGTATTTGCTCAAAGTGTATCTCAAGTAGCCCAGCCTCTACGGCGCGAGACAATATTGATGTTGCTAAAACCGAGCTAAACGCCTCAGGAAATAAGGTGACTACGCCAAATTTTTGAATTTTCATCGTCATTTAAGGCGCTATATTAAATATCGTAAACTTCATCGATTTGCGGCATAGTATCAGCGCGTACGCCGATTTGCTTTTTCTCTAACTCAACGTCTTGCACGTAGTAGTCTACCCACGGCAGCATCCCTTCACCGCCCGTGGGGCGCGCATATATAATGATGTCAGAGGCGAGTGCAGAGTCTACATCGAGCACGCGCCCCCAAACTTTGCCATTTTCATCGATAAGGGCGAATCCAAGGAGCTCATGTGCGTAGAACTGTGACTTTAATTTGGGAAGCGCAGCTCTAGGAATATAGGCGAGCAATCCCGTCATCGACATGGCTAGGTCACGGTCATCGACTCCTTTGAGTTTTACGGCAAAAAAGCGCCCCATCGCCTTTGCCCACTCAATCGCATACGCCTGCTTTGGCTCATTGTCGTCACGTCCTAGCCATAGCTTTTTCACGCTTCCCAAGGTTGTACTCGTTTCATCAATAGGAAAGAAACGTATTTCGCCATGTACGCCGTGCGCTCTCCCGAGTTTTGCTATCAAAAGCAGCTCATCATTTTGCGTCATAAGACCCCATCACGCTATCGCGGGCAGAAGAAATAATTTAGAATCATTGAATTATTGAAAGATTGTTCAAACAAAATACAAAAAAAGAGCCGCAAGGGCTCTTTTAATTCGGCAATCAATCCCTACTACTCAATGATTTCGAGCACCACGCGAACGCGCAGTTTCGTAGATGCCGCATTAACGATGGTGCGTAGTGCTTGCGCAGTGCGGCCATTTTTACCAATAATTTTACCTAAATCTTCCTTAGCAACCTTCAACTCAAGTACTGAGGTTTGGGCGCCTTTCACTTCTGTCACACGAACTTCACTCGGATTGTCAACCAACGCTTTCGCTATGCACTCAACTAATTCTTTCATCGCTCGTCACTCCCATTCCTCAATCGCGCGCACAAAACTGCGCTGTTGCTATCTACTTTACACTTTTAATCAATGACTTCACCGTATCGCTAGCCTGAGCACCTTGCGCCAACCAATAGTTTACGCGCTCCATGTTAAACGACACCTTATGCGGTTTCGCCACACTATCATAAGTTCCCAAAGCCTCAATATATCTTCCATCGCGCATGTTGCGACTATCCGTAGCGACCAGTTTGTAAAACGGTCGATGCGTTGTCCCATGTCTCTGAAGTCTTAGACTTACTGCCATCATTCCTCCAAAATATTTTTTAATGCAAAGTTAACTGTAGTTTTACCAATCAACCACAATTAAACAACAAGATTCTAACACTTCCGACTTGTTTTGTCAAGACCTCATTGCTGCCCCAATCCACCAGTAGCTAGCCTGAAGCTAGGAACGTCGAGAGGGTGTTCAAAAAAGCGTTGATAAAATCCATTGAGCTTTGTGCGGGGGCAAGCGCAAAGTCGTTAAATTGCTAATTTTCAAGCTTATTTTTTTGTGGGGGAAGTGTCCCCCTACGTGTCAACCCCGCGCTTTGCGCGGGTTTGCCACATCCCACAATTCCGACTACGATTTGCGCTTCACTCACGCAGGCTTGCGTTCGATTGCGCAAATCTAGTCTCATTGAGCCATCAACTCGCAAAACACTTAGTTTTGCTCGTTTCGGCTCCCCCTCCGCGGGGACACCCCGCGACGCCCCGTTCAATTTTTGGCATTAATCAATCTTTGCGCTTGCCTTAAAGCCAGTGCCCCAAAAACAAATCAGCGCTGCCCTAAAAATTTCATCACAGCGTTTTGCAAGAATTTGGCTTCGGCGCCGAGTTCCCTGATTGTGAGGGGGTAGCGCGGGATCGCCGATAAAAAGTCGCAATGAGCGTATTTTGTGCGTTGGATGGGCGATTAGCCCATACAGCGCACAAAATAACACGCTCATTAGCGAATTTTTTGAGGAAGCCCGCGCGTAGGGGGAAACTTCCCCCACCAAAGTGAAATGCTAAAAAACTGCCAAATACGCGACTTTACGCTTGCCCTGAGTACACGTCCCGCACTTCAACACCAGTGAAACGCCACGACTGCTTTAAGCCTTCGTGCTAAGCTTAGTAGACACTTTCGCCAGTGTTTATGGGGTTTTTCCAATAGTTGATGCCAACCATACCGCGTAAGACGTAATAATAGCGCTTGCCCTCTTTATATACAACAATGGTAGCATCCTGGATATGTTCGGGTTGCAGTTCGGAGCCGTAAACAACGGGCACCTCGCGTATAGGTAAGTCTTCGGAATTCCAATAAAGCAAAATAGTCTCGGCGTCATCGACGGTTAGCAAGACCACCTTACACCTCGCCTCCGACCCCACTGTTGAAACGGGTAAAACACTCGTTCCTTCGCCATTGGGTTGCTCCCAAGTGCCAAGAGATATGAACTGATCCTTGCGCAACTCGGTAATCGAAAGCATGCTGCAATCGGGTTTTGGTGTAAGGGCGAGTTCCTGCACTTGAACGTTGACGCTGCCACCTGTCATATTAATGAAGTTGAGATCCGCCAACATGAGATTAGCGCTATGTGAAGACAGCGTTCTCGGTACTGGAGTCGCACCTGTAGCCACGGTGGCAAAGCCCGCAAAAAGTGCGGCAATCACCGTTACGACAGAGCGGCGATTGGGTGCAACGAGAGGGCGCAAACGCGGATACAGCCAAAACGACAAGGGCAAAACACTCAAAGCTATCAAGTCGCTCGGGTCGACAACGGCGTAGAATGAAAGCCCGATACTGGCTGCTGCCGCGCTTAGAAAAGCCGAAAACCCAGCGCTGAGTTTAAGAGCGGAAAAAACCGCTGCAGTTGCCAAGTGCACCGATAGCCATGCACCTCGTTGCCTAACGCGTAATGCAAATGCCAAAAAAAGCGGGAACATCAATAAGCCCGCAAAATCGCTCAGCTTACCAGTTATTGTGCCAGCAAACGGCGAGGCTTTGAGAATGAAGTCATTGAGCACGAGGAGAAAAAGCGCTCCCCACCATAAGGGGTGGAGCATTCCATTACGTGGATTGAAGGGAAACATAGTCAAAACCTTGCTCTGTGATTTGTGAATAGGCGATAAAAATAACACTGCCACAAAATATGGCATAAAGCCAAAGTTCAGGGCTTCAATGCAACGTATAGCATCGCCCATTATTCATTTAAACGCGCATTGTACAAGATATCAAGTGTAAAGAAAGGAAGAACTAAGTGGATTGAGAAGCCAGTGAGTGTTACCCCGCTTCGTTATCAGCGCGATTACGATTTGGCTTGGCTTAGTTCGGTAACGAAAGCTGAGGGAATTAAGACTTAGCTGCCGAGAAAACAGCAAGAAACCTAGCGTTCCTCGGCGAGTAGTTCGCGTGTGCGCTGCTGGACAGCGCGTTCGTATATGAGCTGACGCGCGAGGTTCTCGCTCTCTAAGGCCGTGAGCTCTGGATCATGCAGCTTTTCACCTAGAACGGCAAAGCTATGCCAGTGCTCAGAGCAAGCAATGTTTTCATAGAGAAGCTCTCCAGACTGCGCTTTTTGAAGTACAGCGATGCTATCTGGGCAGTTTATACTCACTGCGTCTGTTTTAGAAAAAGGTCCAAGTAGAACTGAAAACTCCTTGTTTTCACTAAAACGCGTGGCAAAGGATATTTCAAAGTGCAGAGGCTGGGCCGGCGCAAGCTCTGCACTGCTATCACCCAAAGCTCGCCCCCACTGTGCCGACAAAGCCAGCAAATAAGCGCTGCGCAGTATTTGCGCTCTCTGTGCGCTGTGTACTAGAGCGTAAACAAGAAGAAAGCGTTCGTTGGGTAGGAAGTATTCAGGATTATCAAGCATAAAATTCGATACCGCCTCTTCGCTAAGGTCGATTTTAAGCTTTGCCGCCTCATGCGACGCATAATGTTTTGCAAGCGCCTCTTTCACCGCGATGCTTCGCTGGGCTGGGCTTAACAAACTTTGCTCCTCTGCCTCGTTGGCTAAAAGCACCATTTGGAGCATTGCCCCAAACTGGCTTAGTTTTATCTGCGATCCCACTTCCATCTGGCGTACAAAATCGGGCAAAAATTGATGTGCAAGCTCAAAGTCCTGCACCGTTATCTCGTCTCCATCGACGGTAGCTAGCAGCGCCGCGCTATCGAGCACCGCATCCTCTTGCTGCCGATTGCATGCCAAAAGCATAAAGAAAAGAAAAAACAAAACACCGAAACTCGCGATCTTGAAGCTTAAATCCAAGTGTTTGCCACTATCTTTGCTCTTCGCGCTGCTACTTGATAATTTATCCTTAAACATGTCCACTTTTTGATTGATAACTAATCGTTCTACACGACATCCGAACTCTGTGCGCAAGCATTATACCCAAAGTCTAGCTCAACGCCGTGTTTACGAGCAACACTCTGACATTTGGCCGAAAACTCTACAAACAACGCACGACATGCCTCTGCGCTTTGAGCCTCAACACGCAAAACCAAGGCCGCTTCAGTGTTTGAAGCGCGCAGTAGCGCCCAAGCACCAGGGAAATCAATACGCGCCCCATCAAGCTCGCAAACAGAATAAAGCTCCTTATAGGCGTCTTTCAATTCTTCAACTATCTGGAACTTTAGTGCATCGGGGCATGAAACGCGCAACTCTGGTGTAGCAAACGCCGTGGCTATACCCTCAAACTGCGTGGATATAGGTTTTCCATCGGCTATTTCACAAAGGCTAAGCGCGGCATATAGCGCGTCGTCCACTCCAATCCATGGTTCCCCAAAGAAGTAGTGCCCACTCATCTCGCCAGCAAGCGCCGCGCCCGTTTCATGCATCTTTGCCTTGATAAGACTGTGACCCGTTTTCCACATCAAGGGCTTGCCGCCCGCGCGTTCAATCTCATCATACGTGATTTGGCTGCATTTTACATCAGCGATAATCGTTGCACCGGGAACGCGCTTAAGGACTTGTCTTGCAAAAAGTATGAGCAAGCGATCGGGCGATACGATCTGCCCGCGTTCATCGACTAAGCCTAGCCTATCACCATCGCCGTCAAAAGCGAGGCCAAACAACGCATCCGACTTAAGTACAGCGTTTTGTAATGCTCGCATGTTCGCGGCCTTGCCTGGGTCTGGGTGATGATTGGGAAAACGTCCATCGGGCTCGCAAAACAAAGCGATATGAGGAATTCCCAAGTTTTGGAGTAGCTTTACGATATAAGGACCAGCCGCTCCGTTCCCTGCATCAACGACTATGGGGCGCCTGTATTGCCCTAGCTTCACGCAGGCCAAAAGCGCGTTGGCGTAAGAATCGAAAACATCGCGCTGCTCTAGCCTTCCCTCTGTAGTTAGGCTGCGAAAATCGCCGTCTTTAACAAGCGCCTTGATTTCCTGTACTTGATCGCGCGCAATACTGTGACCGCGGACTACTATTTTTAAGCCGTTCTCGTCGATGGGGTTATGCGAACCCGTTACCATTACCGCCGCTGCGCAACCAAAGTGATGCGAAGCAAAATACAAAATCGGCGTTGTCACTTCGCCAATGTCGATAACGTGAATGCCTTGCGCTCTAAGACCCGAGCTCATCGCCTCCGACAATGCTCGCGAGTGTAAACGCACATCACGCCCTAGCACAACTTGCTCGCCGGTCGTTAAAAATTTACTTCCAAGCGCTCGACCAACCGCATAACATAGTTGCGCCGTGACCTCATCTTTTACTTTGCCGCGTATGTCGTATGCACGGAATATTTTATCATTAATGAACATAACACACTAATTTAATTCGACATTGCTTGTCATGAGCTGAATTTCATTTAAATCGTTCTCAAGATGGCTCATGCAATCTTCTAGGCTTTTTACGATAAAAGACTGCTTTTGTCTAGAAACTGCTTTCAATGCAAGCTTAATGATCTTTGTTCAATCGCTACGACAGCGTAAAGTCGCGTATTTGTTAGCTTTTTTGTGGTTTTCTGTGGGGGAAGTTTCCCCCTACGCGCGGGCTTCCTCCTAAAATGCGATAACGAACGCTAAATATTGTGCGGTGTATTTGCTAATCGCGCATCCACCGCACAATATGCGTTCGTAACGCCTTTTAGCAGGCGATCCCGCGCTACCCCCTTGGCGGGGACACCCCGCCACGCCCCGTCCAGTTTTGGTCATAATAGCGGTTTTTCGCTTTTGCTTACTTCATATCTAAGCCATGCCAAGTACTCGACGTTTCCCTTGGGACCGGGCAAAGAGCTGTCGACACCATCCATGAATTCGTAGCCCAATACTTTTGCAGCGGCGATAACGTTTTCGATAGCTTCGAGACGAAGTGCAGGATCGCGTACAACGCCGCCGCTTCCAAGGGCGTTACGTCCAACTTCGAACTGGGGTTTTATCAAAACGACGCAGTCTGTGTTTTTATGGAGGTGTGCGCGTAGGGGGTCTAAAATTTTTTCGAGGGAAATAAAGGAGAGGTCGGCCACGACGAGATCGAAGTCCTCATCGATGCTACCCGCTGCTAGATAACGAAAATTGCAGCGCTCGATATTGTGGACGCGTGGGTCTTGTCTGAGTTTCCAGGCGAGCTGGCCGTAGCCAACGTCGATGGCGTAGACTTTGGCAACACCATGTTGAAGCAGGCAATCGGTGAAGCCGCCTGTCGAGGCACCAATATCGATGGCGACGCGTCCTTTGAGTGCTAGCGTATCGAATTTCTTGAGTGCTCCAGCGAGCTTCTCTCCACCGCGTGAAACGTAGGCGCTAGGTGCAGCACATAACTCAAGTTCTGCGTCGATTTTACAAGCGTGTCCAGCTTTATCGACCTTTTTGCCGTTAACAAGGATTTTGCCCGCCATAATCAAAGCGCGGGCTTGCGATTTATTAGGGGCTAGCTCCCTAGCTACAAGCAGGTCGTCTAGCCTTAGCTTATGGCTCATGAGCACCACTACTTAATGGGGGTAGCTTTTAGTGCAGTTTTCCCATCTTTAACGTAGACTTGGAAGCGCACGTTTTTACACTGGTAGGTTTGCATGAGCGATTCTTTGTTTCTCGCCAGTCTGCTGATAAAGCGATCTAGCGTTAGTTTGTCGGTAGGCTCGCCGCAAGCTTTTTTCGTTTCGATGAACTTGTCGTAGAGATTCTTGTAGTACTCTGTATCGTTTAGAGGATCAACGTCAACTCTGCTACCCGTGACAGAGAAAACTCCAGATTTTGATAAACTGGGAATATCCTCCGAACTTGTATTTGCCGTTACGGGGTCTAAGGCAATCTGGGAGACGTCACGTGTTCTGCGCTTAAGAGCGTCGAGTAGGGTATTGCTGTCCATACTCGGCGCGTCTTGTATGCTGCGCCCAGTCCACGATGGCGCTGGTTTGAAGTTACCGCTTTCTCTTTTAGTTACGGCGTGTTGTACGCTGCTTGGGCGTGCAGTTGGCGTTGTGCTGGTAATGCGCATGTTGGAACTAGAATTCAGTTCGCTTGTTGGGACAGCTTTAGTTTGTGCAGAACTTTTTCTTGTGTCTGATTTTGCTCTATCGACAGTGTCTAGTAGCGGATGTACGGATGGAGCCTCCTTTTGGACAGCAGCTAAGCCTGTAGCCGTGTCTCCGCTTTCTATGCGCGAAATTGCTTTTTGCGTACCAGGGATAGTATTGAGTTTAATGCCAGAATCCGAAGCGTCCGCAAATCTGTTTCCTAAAGCTGATGGTTGTTTAACAAAAGGCGATTGTGGCAAGGATGGCGATGATTTGCGCAAAGCCGAAACGAAGTGCAGTGTGTCTTTTGGCGGTGTTACGGGGGCAAAACTTGGTGGGGAGCTAGGAAGAGGTGATAGGCCAGAGCCTTGGCGTACGCCAGCAGCGGGAACGGGGGTACTGTCTTGAACTGCAGGTGGTGCAAAACTGAGTTTCCGCTCTTGGGAGCGCAGTTTACGCCCAAAACTGTTCAGGGTGCTGTCGGGGTTTTGCTCCGAATCATCGCTTTGGAACTGCATAAGCCCTGCGCCGGGGAAACTCATATCCATAATTGAATCAAAGCTAGAAACAATATCTTCCCACTCGCTTTCGCCCAAGCCATGCGAGATATCGTCTGCTTCGATGTTAGCGGTAATTCGTGTGGATGGGCTCGTAGTATCGATGTTGCGCTGTAAGACGTTGATGTCAGACTGGCTGCTTGAATCAAGAATGGCGTCCATTTCGCGGTTCGTTACCTCCTCGGTATCCGTTTGCGCTTTGGGCTTGCGCATATCGGTGCTAGTGGGAAGGCCGATGCGTTTGGGGGCGGGGATACTAGGCGTCGGCGGTGGAACACTGCCAATTCTTACGTGATCTTGTGTGCTCTCGCCTGTACTTTGTACACCTTTCTCAATATCAATTCTTAGGGTTTTCAGCTCTTCTTCAAGTTCGATGCGCAACTTTTTCTCGTTTTGGTAGGCTTCTCTAATGTGCGCGAACTGTTCATCGAGCTGTACCGAGCGCGTCGTGTGTTCTTTGATTCGGATTTCGAGCTCTTCGTTTTGCTGCTCTAGAGCGCGAATAGCTTTTTCTTGTTCTTGCTGCAGTTTACTATCATCAGTTTTATCTAGGCTTTTGTTAAGCTTTTCATCATCATTTATACTGTTTGCACTCGAGTCGAGTATGTCGCGTCGTATGACGAGTAGACCCACAGCGATAACAAAGAAAGCTGCCAACACAGCGAGTAGTATTGATTTCCAGTTGAACGGCTCTTGTTTTTGGCTTTTTGTGATTGTGTTTGCGTGAGCAAGTTCGCCGCTGCGACTGGGGTAGGCTAATAAAATGCCGCTATCAACGCCGTTTGCCGCATATGCTAAAGTTAAATCACCTGTTTCAGCTACGTTTTGCACAAAGTAGTCCCCCGCAGTGCTTTTCATTTCTTGCCACAGGTTGTTGAGTATTTCACTTTGGGAGCCAAAGACTTGGTCGTCGATGACGTAGTAGACTTGGTAGTCGTGTGTGCTGAGATCTTGCGGCTGATCTATGCGGATGATGCAAGCAGTCTTACTTTGGTCTGTGCATGTCCAAGTGAGGCGCTGAGGATTATTGTTTTGCAAGCTGAGCTCAGAGCCAAAGTAGTCGCGGGAGCCTTGACGCAGGCGTAGAACCGCATGATTGGCCAGCTCATCTTGGCTGCTCGAATACACCGTAGCATCGGCAAGCGATACGTATGCAAGCATGGAGCTTTGCGTAGTTTCTAAGTCTTTAAAAAAGCGCTCTTTGAGTAGCTCGCTAAAGACCTGTGCATCGACAGCCGCGGGTTTTTGCTCAATATTGGGAAGCGTTTCGGGGTCAAACAATGAAATATGGGAGCGCAATTCAACAGCAGGCGAAATCAAAGACCTAGCTTCTGAGCTATGCAGATAGGCGCTATTTCTAAAGTGTTCGGCGAGAATAATCTCTGCTTCCTTCACTCTGGCTTCGCCCAACCAACGCGATGTTTGCGCGCTCACTGCCGCTTCCTGCGCTTTCTCGGCTAAGACTCCTGTGTTAGGCAGTGTTTGAGACTTCACTTTTAATCCGTGCCATCCAAGCACTGCAAGCAAAGCAAAAATTCCAGCAAAAGAAGCATAAATTTTAGATTTTAACATATTTGTACTCCGCGTGCACACACCTCATTACACGATGTAGCAGACTACGAAAGGTTTGGAAAGTTTAGGTGAGAACATCAAGTTAAGCGCTCTTAATGCGCAAGTTCTTAGAACTCCATAGAGCAATCTCGGCATTCGCTTGCGATAAGCCAAGACAGCCGTGTTGACGTTTTGAAATATAAGGTAGCTCTGAACAATCCCAGTGGGGGCGTTACGGGGGTCTGGACCCCCGTTGAGGGGGCAGACGCAAACCCGCGCACGGCGCGGGGTTGCGGCGTAGGGGGAGACTTCCCCCACAAAAATATATAGCATAAATATTGCATGAATCAGAGTTTCCTAGCTAAAGCTGCCATAGCCAGTAAGAAGCGCAGAACTCGCTGAGTTCTTGGCTAGAGCAGCATATTTAGCGCGCTTAAGTATAACACTATTGCTCCACGCAAAGCAACGCCGCCCCCAGCGTACCTGCATCGTCGTAGAGACTGGGCTTAATAAATTGAAGGTTTTGCGTAGAAACCACGGGGGCAAGTTGCAAGATTTGGTTGATCACTTTGGATAAGAGAATCGGGCAGCCCTGTAGTACGCCTCCTCCTAATAGGATGGCATCGGGGTTGAGTAGGGCGAGTGCGTTAGCCGCGAGGTGCGCTATTTGCAGCGCGACCTCGTCCCAGAATTTTACGGCGTAGTTAAGCCCCATCTTGTGTGCTGCTTCAATGGTTTTTGCACTCGGACTCTCATCTTCACCTAAGCCAAGCTCGGCTCGACTAATGAGTTGATTTTGTATATCGTGCTGTATGCGGTACTCAATAGCTTTGCCACCAGCGAAGGCTTCAACGCAGTCGTTTTGCCCACATCCACAAAGCGCCTTGTGGTTATGCGGAAATTTCGAATGCCCAATCTCGCCGCTCACAGCGCCTGCGCCTAGGTATAGTTTTTTGTTGAGAATAATCCCAGAGCCGATACCTGTACCGACGTAGATCACCAAGAGATGAGATAGGGACTGAGCCGCTCCAAAGTTGTACTCCCCCCAAGCGATGGCGTTGAGATCGTTGGCGATGCTAATGCGACAACTAGGGGGCAGGTCGTGGAATTGTTCTAAAATAATCTTCTTGAAATTGACTTCTTTCCAGTTCAGATTCGGCGCATTGATAATAACTTCTTGTTTCACATCAGTTTGGCCTGCAATGGCAATGCCGATGCCCGAAAGTTCACTGAGAGAAACGCCTGCATATTCAAGATTAGTTCGGACGGTATGGACGATGTTTTGGGCAAGCTCGTCTGGATTTTGTAGCGCGCGAATACTTTGTTTAGACGAGGCTACAATCTTATAATCATCCCCATTTTGGGCAATGAGTGCAAAACGCGCGTTTGTGCCACCTATATCAAAGCCCACAAGATATTTTTCAGCCATTATGCTATATCCTATTACAAAAAAGCGCCCGCTAAAAGGGGCGCTTTGATAACGATGCCTGGTCTAAACTCCATCTAAGAGATGGCTCTTGGAGCCCGAGTTCATGGGTAAATCAATGTTGAGCTTTGCGCCAACAGATTAATACATGAACTTAAGCCCAACAAACCACTCTAAGTTCAGAGCTTCAGTTTTGCGAATTCTGTCGCCAGTCGTATCTAGCGTGCTGCTAAAGCTGGGATTTCGCTCTTCGTAGCGTGCGTCGCTAACAACGCCGTCTTTGGTAGTTGTAAAGTTGCCCGAGCTATCAAGGCTACCTCGATCCTTTCCGACTTTGGTAAAGGTGATGAAGTGATTCTGTTCGTAATCGGCCGCGACACCAGCAACAATTTTAAGATACTGTACAGGCTCAATGTAAAGGTTGAGGGCACCACCAACAACGGCGTAGCCTTCGTTGTCAAAAATACCATCTTCGGAGTAGTTTCCGGTGTAAGTTGAATTAGCAACGGCTTCGATATTGTCCTTGCCCGCATTAGACCATTTGCTTGTTACCCAGCCACAATTACTGGAAGCCGCTATGTCAGCTGAGACGTTGCGGCAAAAGTCGTTAGTACCAAAGGCGTCCATAAGTTCACTGTATTCGCGACCTTCACCGACGTATTTAAAGTATCCGCGTAGATCAATTCTTACAGAGTGTTGGAAGTCAAGTTTGCGTCGCTCAAAGGCAATGAACTCAATACCGAGGTCGGCGCGTCCCCACATGCCAGGGCTTTTGCGAATTTGGTTGCGGCCAAAATCCTCAAAGGCAGATTTTCCAGAGTTGATGGGTAAACCAAATTGCAAGCGAGTATAAGGTTCGACGTATTTAAAACGCTGGCTTGCAGCAACAGAGAAAATGAGCTCATGTAAACCGCGCCCTACATTACTGTTGTCAATTTTCATCGTTTTGCCCGTGGGCGCAATGTAGTCAAAGGCTAAGGTCACTGTGGAGCGACCAGTATTGTCTTTCCATGGCTCGTTGGGATCGTAGCGTCGCTCTGTATTGATGGGCGACCATGCAATACCGATCTTCAAATCGCCTATCCCGCTGCGTTTTCTTCCCTTAAGGGTTTCACCTTCCACTAAATCGAAGAATTTAAAACCACTGCCGGGGTTTGATGGGCTAAAGTAGGAGTTTTCGCCATCAATTTTTATTTCCCTTCTTACATCGTTTTCATAGATCGTAAAAAGATCGTCGTCATAACGATAGCCCTGTTGATCACTCAAAACAATGGGAAGGCTCATACGCAGCGCTAAATCGTGATAAAGGCCAACTTCAAGATCGACATCAAGTGAGTTGATAACGCGCTCGTATTTGAGCTCGTTCAATATACGAACGCTGCGAGAATTGACATCTTTGTATTCGCGTTTGATCTTCGCCCACTCGTATCGCTGCCTAAAAATTGGCGTCAACGATATATCGAAGACATCATCCACCAGCTTATCTTCTAAATAAACCTGATCCGCAGCATCAAGCACGTCCGTCACTTCTGCCGAATATGCCGTGCTTGCTGCAAAAATCATCGCCAAAACTATTAGCAAACTAAGTTTTTTCACGTTAGCGTGGATCATTCTGTTCTCTCCTCACCTTGTCCTATCTCGTGGAAAGCTCTCCATAGACAAGAGCACGCCACCATATCAATTGTCATAAACACCAAAAGTACTAAAATCACAGTAACCATGCACAGCATCGTTCAGCGAATCGCGACCTTCCCCCTGCACATTACGCACACCCCCGCCACTAACCTTTAACACTTCGCATTTCGTTTCGCAATTGTTCTGCATAGAGTTTTGAGCGAACAAAAATTGAAATATACAGCAAATGCGCCTTTCACCCTGATGAATGCAATATTTATGCTGTTTTTTTTGTGGGGGGAAGTTTCCCCCTACGTGTCAACCCCGCGCTGTGCGCGGGTTTGCCACTACCCCCTCCGCGGGGACACCCCGCGACGCCCCGTTCAGTTTTTGGCGAAACCAGACTTTGAGGCCGCCCTAGAGCCTCATCATTACGGAAATCTTTTATGCCCAAATCAACAACATTGTTGTAAGAAGAGGCCTTAGCTCTGAAGCAAAACCTCACCATAAAATCCTTTGCACGGCTAGAAATGGTGAATTTAATTTTACAAATCCGATACAGTTTTAAACAAAATGAGACATTTTGTAGAGAAATATAAGCTAAAGATGCTAATAAAATAAGGCAAAGTGAAGATAGAATGACATTTTATTCGAAAAGTACTTAAAAGAGTGCTTTCTTTGGGGAAGGGGGGTACGGGGGGAAACATCTTTTCTTTGGCACAAAGAAAAGGGTTTCCCCCCGTGCAAAGCTCTCAGAACGGCAAAGTCGAATGGCTAGGAGCGTCGCAGAACTTTGGATTTAAAAGCGTCGAACTCCGCTTTACACAAAAAGCGTGATGCGACTGCTGCACAGACAAGGCCAAGGGCGCCTGAAGCCGATATTTGGATAAGGGAAGATACGCTGCGGTGGAGCTCAAATATAGGAAGTTGCGAAGAGATCCAAAGCCCCAAGCCAGCACCTGCAGCGCTCGCCAGTCCGAGGCCGATGGCTGCGGCAAAAGACTTTGCAACGGGAAGAATACGGAAATAGGGGTTTTTTCGGCGATAAAAAAACATAACGCTGAGAGCTTGTATGGCCATACCAATGCTTGAGGCTAATGCTAAGCCCAGTAAACCAAAAATTTGACTGAGCGCGTAGTAGAGGCCGATGGAAAGTAGGGTGATGACGCTGGTGATGAACATGGGACTAAGTGTATTTTGTTCGGCATAATAAGCGCGAACCATCACCATCTGCACTGTCCAAGCGACAATACCGAATGAAAAACATTGTAGCAGTACCGTTGTACGCGCGGTATCGCTTTCGCTAAAGGCGCCGCGTTCATACACAAGGGCTACCCCAGGTTCAGCGGCAACGACAAAAAGCGCGCTCGCAACGAGCGATAGCAGTATGACGGAACGAAGCGTTTTTGTGAGAACCTCGGCGAGTTTCTCTCGGTTTTGCGCAGCAGCAAGACGCGAAAGATAGGGCAAAGCTGCTTGACTTGCGGCTTGCCCAACCAGAGCGATGGGCACGAGGCAAAGACGACGCGCGTAGTTAAGCCAGCTGATGCTTCCGACTTCCATGCTAGAGCCGATGATGCGCCCTAGCCATTCATCGACCGTTGTTAGGCTTACACCGAGTATAAGGGGAAGGGTGAGCTTCCAGTATTTGCGAAAACTGGGGTCTGCAAAATTAAAGTATGGCCTAAATTTAATATAGGGACGAGCGACGATAAGAGGGAGCAAAAAGGGGCCAAGCAAAGCGCCAGAGAGTGCACCCACGGCAAAGCCCATCATACCGATATGAGGCGCGAGTAGAAGACCACCCACGATAATGCCTAAGTTATAGATGAGCGGCGCAAGGGCGGAGGGCAAAAACTTTCCACGCGTCATAAGTATGGCCATCATAAGGCCGCCTAGGTAGTGAAAGAGCTGTGCCGGTAAAACAACGCGCGTCATCGTAACGGTATCGGCGATTTGAGCAGAATTAAAGCCTGGAAAGAGAAGACTTACGAGTTGGGGCGTAAAAATTTCGGCAACAATGATGGCAAGCAGCAGGATGCTTCCCATCGTCGTTGCGATGAGCGAAAAAAGTTTATGACCATTAGCTTCGTCGTTTTTGCTCAAATAAGCGCTCAGAAGCGGGATGAAAGTAATGGAGAGCGTGCCGCCTGCGAGAAAATAGTTCATGAGATCGGGAAGCAGAAAAGCGGCGTTATAGGCATCTGTTGCCGCGCTCGCGCCCGCTTGATAGGCAATGACGGCTTCGCGCAAATACCCCAAAAGACGTGAACAAAGTATTCCAGCAGATAATATAAGAGTCGCAAGACCGACGCGTTTA
Organism: Bradymonadales bacterium; assembly: GCA_041656175.1. GTDB lineage: Bacteria > Myxococcota_A > Bradymonadia > UBA4248 > UBA4248 > JBBAEA01. The sequence continues at coordinate 26,700 of JBBAEA010000013.1, forward strand.
ACAGCTTCACTCTGTGAACTCTGCTTTGCAGAGCCTTCGCTCATTGTAGACCCCAATATATGAATACCACTGTTACAATGATAAACAACGACAAGAGTAACCAAAGCCTATGCTGCCAAAGCGTTTGAATGACGCGCATATACAACGGTAGGGGCTTTAAAGGGTGCGGCACCGCTTTTTGATGCTCAGCGCTTATTTGCTGGGCTGGATCCACCGCGGGGAGAAGATCGGAACTCAGTTCTTCTTTAGTTTCAGCAGCAATAACCAGCTGCTTCATCCCGATCCTTATAGACTGCCGCGGCTGCGATAGCGAAGCGGCAAGCCACTCTGGGAGTGTTTGCAGTGCGCGGATAGCGGACTTCGCACTTTTGTAACGTCGTGAGAGCTTTTTTTGTAAGCAGCGCATGACAAAGGCTTTAAACTCGTTGCTAATTTCGAGTTCAGGGCGCGAGACGAGCTCGGGTGGGTCCGCGTTTACATGCTGCATCATTACGTTATAAGGTCGATTGCCTGGGAAGGGCGGTTTTGAGCTAATGAGCTCATAAAGTATGCAGCCAAGACTATAAATATCGGATGCAAACGTCACCTGAGACGCAGTCGCCTGCTCCGGACTCATATACCACGGCGTTCCCAGCGCCTCGCCGACCACCGAAATGCGAGAGCTGTTGATCAAGCTCGCCAAGCCAAAGTCTAAAACTTTTACGCAGTATTCGTCCGAGGACGTCGCGCTAAGCATAATGTTTTCGGGCTTTAGATCGCGGTGGATAATGTTGTTGTTGTGCGCCACTTTCAGAGCGCTGAGTATCTGCATGCAAATGTGGGCTACGAGCTGCGCACTTAGCTCCGAGGGCGCTAAACTCGATAAAACGCGCCCATCGACGAATTCCATGGCGAGGTAGGCTAAACCGTTGGGATCTACGCCAAAATCATAGAGCTTCACAATATTATGGTGGCTGATGCGTCCGATGGACTCGGCTTCGCGCAGGAAACGCTCAAAGGCTTGACTGCGATTTTTGAGGGATTGAGACAAAACCTTAAGCGCAACCGTTCGGTCTAAACCGAGTTGTTTGGCCTCATAAACGGAGCCCATTCCGCCTCGTCCAACGCGGCGCAGCGCAATATACTTGCCATCGATTTTGCGCCCTAGCAAACTATCGGTAGTCTTAAAGTCTTCCTTATCTATGGCGTAAAGGCCATCTTTTTCACAAAAATCGCCTCTGTTTGCAAACTCGCGCTGACATGCCGGACAAATCGCCAAACCCTTAGTCTCCTCTATAAATAGCCCCCCCGTAAGCATTGTCTATAGCATCTACAACGATCTAGCGCGATATTCAATAGCTACAAATTTGTTTGCGCACTCTTTCGCGATCCAGCACTACTGCAGCGCACTCTTCCTTAATAATACAGAACTCACGCGCCTTTAAACAGGAGCATGGCGTCACCGTAGCTGTAAAATCGGTAGCGCTCCGCTATCGCCTTGGCGTACGCCTCGCGAACGAGCTCGTAGCCCGCAAAAGCGCTAATCAAGACCATGAGCGTGGAGGCGGGTAAATGAAAGTTCGTAATCATCGCGTCGAGCATCGTAAAGCGGTGACCCGGCTTGATGAAAATATCGGTGTCATAAACGCCGGCGCGCAATTCGCCATAGCGCTGCGCTTGATCCTCGAGGCTGCGCACAACCGTCGTACCTACAGCAATGACGCGCCCTCCAGCGTTTTTGCAAGCGGCAAAATCGCGCACAAGCTCTTCGGGTATCTCGTAGCTTTCGCTGTGCATGCGATGCTCGTTTAAGTCATCGCTTCGTATCGGTTGGAAGGTTCCAGGGCCAACATCTAAGCGCAAAGGCGAGAATTTGATGCCTGCTTCTTGCAGCTCCCGGATTTGGGAAACGCTGAAGTGTAGCCCCGCCGTTGGTGCTGCGATTGCCGCGCCGTCACTGGCGTAAACGGTTTGGTAGTCCTCCTCATCTTGGGCGTTATACAAGACTTCGCCAAGACTTTGCCTGCGTTTTACGATGTATGGTGGCAAGGCTAGCTCCCCAATTCGCGTCAAAATATCGACGACAGGCTCTTCACCCAAAAATTCGACGTAAGCCGCCTCTTTTTCGCGGCTCAAGCGCAGCCGCACGCCCTGGTCTTTCTCGGCGAACAAAATTTCATCTACCCTCAGTCTCGCGCGCGCTTTCCACAGGCAAGTTAAGCGTCTATGCGCAGTTGCGGCATCTTGCGTTAACAAAACTTCGACGCGTCCGCCCGTCGCCCTGACGGCAAAAAACCGCGCTCTTTGTACCGCAACGTTGTTGATGACGACGAGGTCGTTGGCTCGCAGTATTTGCGCCAAATCGCTGAACTTTTTGTGGCGTATCGCGCCGTTTTGCACGAACATTAGGCGCGATTCTTGGCGCGGATTTGCTGGCTTTGTCGCGATTAACTCGTCTGGTAGCTCGTAGTCGTAGGCTGATCGGTCGTAAATATTGGTCATAAATAGTCGCTACTCGCAGGTTTTGGATCCTCGGTTTGGGAACGCGTTCCCTATTCCTATACTGTGAAATTTTTTGCTGGGGGGCTTTTGAGCCCCCCTACGCCCGAGCCTCACGTGTTAATTCGCTAAAAGCTGCTTAATCATTTGCGCCGTCTCGCCTTATCGTCGAGCCAGCGCAAATGATGCAGCTTTTGCAAATTAACACGCGGGGTCTCGGTCTACCCCCCAAATTCTCGACATAAGTGTTTCTCTGATTTTTCCGTGTTTATTTTATGCAAACAGCCACATAGGGGGCTGCTTTTTTATAAAAATTGCGGCAAAACAAAAATTGCAGTTTTCCCCCAAAAAAGTTCTGATGCATGCAATAGAAGTTAAAAAATAGCTAGCGTAAAGTGAAGCGCCTCCGCTAAATCTTGCATAAAATTCTATAAATTCAAGACTCTACGCACAAAATCGCAAGCAAAAGCCGTAGCCTTCTACGAAATTGCGGCGCTCTCCCCCATATAACAGAGGCTAGTAAAGGCCGCGATTACTCCATCATCGTCAGTATCGCCTCGAGCAAATCTACGACGTTATCGTCCATAGGACGCGTAGCTGGCGAAACTAAGTTGATGGAAAAGATTCTGTCTTTATTATAAAGGATAAGACTATAGTAATCGCGCTCTACGCCGTCTTCACTGCCTTTGACATGGAGGAAGTAGCGTTTGGCGATAATGAGTTTATCGCTCTCACGTATTTCTTCATGAACGATGGAGGCGTTATCCAGTTTGTTGAGGAGCGCAGTGCTAAAGGCTTTGAACAGGATTTGGTCTGCAAATTCGGGGATCTTATCAATGAGAACGAGGCTAATAATGCGAGCTTGCGCTTCTTGCGCTTCGATGGCGCGGCATTGAGCGCGGTCATCGCTTTCTTCCACTCGCCAAAACGCGGGAAGGCTAAGTTTACCAAAGTGTTTCGAGGGGAAAGCCTGAATAAGTTTAATATTATAGGCGCTAAAGTCCACTCGCTGCTTTGGATCTTGGGCGCTCTCTTGCTCTTGGTGAGCCGACTCTGCAAGGGGATCGCCTTCGTCTGCGTAGAGAGGTGCGTACGTAGTCATGGTGAAGAGCGCAATAATAAAAAACAAAGTACGAGTAAAATGGGATTTACCAGTATTTTGTTTGGCTGTTTTTAGTGGTGTGTGCATAGAATACGAGCTTTGTTTAAAATTTGTGTTTCCCAGCATAAACGTCGTATTGGCTAGAGGGGGGGCGTTGCGGGGGGTTCGCCCCCCGCTTGGGGGGTAGCGGCAAACGCGCTTGCGCGGTTGACGCGTAGGGGGGCACTCCCCCCACATAGCAAAAAAGCGAATGATAAGCAAAATATTGCGTCCCTAATCTGTGCGACGGGCTTGGCCAAAAGAGCGTAAAATGAATGGCTTGACGAAAACTTTGAGTCTGAAGTATAGTCCGACGCTGTGAATTGCGCTTAGCAATTGCGCGAATTTGTTGTTTAAACCACGGTGTCAAACCGTCGAGCATGATAAGGAGAGGGCTCTTGAGTTCTTCCAGCAATACCCCCGGAGTAAAGGACGTCAATGATCTGAAAGCGCGTTTGGGCATAAGCAAACCAGGTGCTCCAACGACACCGACCGCCCCGCCAAAAGGAGCCTTTGGTGCTCCCGCAGCTTCGCCATTTGGAGACGCGAGCAAGTTCTCGGTACCGACGCAAGCCGCGCCCGAGCCGGAGCCAGAGGACTACAACTACGAGCCTAAAGAGCAACAATACGATTATGACCCGAGCTTGTATGATCCCGAAATTACCATGCCAGTTTCGCGCGGTCGCTACTTAGTAATGGGTGGTATTGGCTTAGGCTTGCTTATTTTTGGCTTCGTGATGGGACTTATTTGGACAAACGTCATCAAAGACCGCGAAAGCGTAAATAGGCGTATTGGGATCGCGCAAAACGTTGAGCGCTCGGTTAAACCCAAGGTCGAGAACTTTAAGAATTATATGACGCTGTTTAAGCAGCGCTGGGATTCCAAGGGACCGGATGGCGCGATTGACTTTGACAGGAAGTTTTACGATGAAGCCGTTAAGACCTATGCAAGCTATGACTTTATGCTCGATATGTCGAACGATGTTAGTGCAGAATCGATTATTTTGGGACAAAATGAGAAGGCAAACCCCTTAGCCGAAATTCGTGAGTATTCGGCGGGCACCATGCTTTTGCTGACGCTTTTGAGCAACCATGTGGCAGAAACTAATGCTGATATGGATGAAATTGACAATTTGCTAGAAGGTGGGACAGCGGTCGATAACAATATTACCTACGCTGTGCGCTTTAATGTTGATGAACTCGTTGGTTTTATTGAGCAGGCTTCGCGAACGAACTATGCCATGCCATCGATGGGGATTTATCAGGTTAAGCGTGCGTTGACTGATGATGAGGAAGCTTCTGAGGTGTGGGCCACCCTAAAGAGCAGCATGACGCAAGAGCAAATTAAGGTGTTGACCTACATTCCCGATCCCAAAAAAGCGCCCGACACCAGCGATGGGCTTGATCTTCCGAGACGTCTTATTTACGAAGTTCAAGCGCGAGGAGGTGCTTCCACCTTTGTATTTAGCGACGAGATTTTAACGATTAATCGTAACCAGCTCTTTGGTTCGAGCGCTAATGCGCTGGATCGCTACCGCAATCGCATGAGAGCTATTTACAGTATTATGGCTAATATCGAGAAGGTCTGCGATCCCTTGCTGTCGGATTTGCATACGCAAGCCACGGAGGAGAAGGTTTAAGCTCAAAGCATAAACTTAGGATATAAGGCGATATTTTCATATCGCCTTTTTTTTGGAGCGCGTGATGTTAAAATGGCTGCATATCATTTTGAATTTAAGAGAGAATCTGGTTTTTTCCGTTTTTAGTTTTGCCTCGGTTTTTTTGCTGTTTTTTTTGGCTTATGCCCAAAAGTCTGAAGCCCAAACGCTAGCGACCGAAATGGTGAACGAGCTGGCGAGTACGCGGTTTGTGAGCGATAGCGAGAGTTTTAAGGGTTATGTTTTTGAACGCCCTGCAAATTGGGCATTGAGCGCAAAAGAGTCGGGGGCTGCTGTGTTACTGGAAGCACCTGCAGTGCAAACAGGGGCGGGGATCATCATTAAATTTTGCGACCACACGCAAGACTGCAGCTTGGAAGCTGCGCACTTAGTTCTCAAATCGATGTCTGCTGAACTAGAAGAAATCGAGCTTTCTACGCTTAGCCAAAAAGTACCGCTTCAAGATTTGCGCATGCTCAAAGGGCGCTACCCCAACGGCGAAATGGCGGCTTTCGTGGTTGCGAAACCTGCGAATAATTTAGATTTTATGATTTTGGCAGGTTCGAGTTTGAGCTACTTCTATGCGTATTTGGGCGTATTTTTTCGCGTGATGAGCTCTATACAAAAAGCGACGTAGTTATGCGGCAAGTTTTGTGCTTAGATATAGGGAATTCTAGCCTTGTTGCAGCGCGCTACAAGGGCAAGCAGCAGTTGGCGCGTGTAGACATGGGCTTAGATGCTATTTATGAAAACGACGAGTACATGTTTAGCGCTTTGGCTGCGCTAGCGAACGGCGTGAAGGATTGTGTGTATTCTTCGGTTTCTCCGCGCGCGAGCAATCTGCTGGAGGCACTCATGCATGCGTTTTCGGAGCTGCGTTTTAGCGCGTTAACGCTTGCTGCTTCGGGTATAAAAAGCACATACCAAAGCGCAGAGCGTTTAGGGAGCGACCGCGTTGCCAACGCTTTAGCGGCATACTCGCGTTTTAAAGGCGCCTGTATCGTAGTGGATATGGGAACGGCTACCCACTTTGATGTTGTGGACAAAGATGGCAGTTTTTTGGGCGGCCCCATCGCACCAGGGCTTTTTAGCAGCATGCGGATATTTCGAGATGTGGCTACGCATTTGTCGGATTTTCGTGTGGATGGACCTATTATGCCTATCGCAAACAATACGCTGGAGGCGCTCAACGCTGGGGCGCAGCTCTTTAGTATAGGCGGTGTTGAGTTTAGCGTAGCCAAAATTCGCCAAGAACTCGCCTGCGAGGCGACCTGTATACTAACGGGTGGTGGCGCAAAGATTTTGGGCTCAAAGCTAGAGTGTATCGACTGTTATTGGCCAGACTTAACGCTGGACGGGCTAGCTCTTTTTGCAGAGCGCTACTTAGGGAAGCTCTGAGCAATTTGTGGGGCTCTGCCCCACGCCCCGCTAAGGGCTAGCGCCCTTAGAACCCTTTCGCTGTGCAACATATTGATTTTATTGACTTTATTTTGAAAACCTACCTGACTTTCGTTGTATTAATCAAGGGGTCGCTTTGTATTAATCAAGGGGCAGGTTTGAAAGCTGCCCCTACTGTTTTTGCACTGATCAGAGCGTCTTTAGCTGGTCGCCAGTCTTCGGCGTAGCAGCAAGAGCAGGACTAGCCCGGGAACACCAAAGAATGCAGTGAGTGCGAAGAAGAACGCCCAGCCGAATTGCTCGGCTAGAACGCCAGAGGTCGATGATAGCAAGCTGCGCCCAACAGAGGATAGGGAAGAGAGTAAGGCGTATTGCGTCGCCGTAAACTGTACGCTGCAAAGGCTAGAGAGGTATGCCACAAAAGCAGCAGTACCCATGCCACCCGCAACGTTTTCGACAGCGATAACCCAAGTGAGCGAAAAAACACTGTGTGGAGTCACGGCGAGGTAAATAAAAGCAAAATTAGATAATACCTGTAAAACGCCGCATAATATGAGGCTTTTCATCATGCCCATGCGTTTAACGAGAACACCGCCGATCAGCGCCCCGCCCAAAGTTGCGATTAGGCCAAAGACCTTACTAACGCTCGCGATCTCGATCTTGCTGTAGTCCATCTTGAGGTAAAAGGGCATGGTCATAGCGCCAGCCATCGCGTCGCCTAGCTTAAAGAGTGCGATAAATAACAAGATCAGGATGGCGCCGTCGCGGCGAAAGAAATCTACAAAGGGCAAAATAACGGCGCGCTTTATCCAGCAGAGTGCTCCAGAGTTTTCGTTTTTGCACATAACTTCGTCGTCTTTTGCGCGCGCTTTTTCGGCTTTGGAGGACAGCTTAGTTATGCTGAGCACCGTCAAAATGCCAGGTAGCATAAAAAACGCGAACCCTCCATACACCGCGGACCACGAGTAATAACTTGCCGCAAACATAGCGCCTGCCCCCGCTAAGAGCATACCGATGCGGTAGCCCAAAACGGCAGCTCCCGCGCCCGCGCCCTGATCTTCATCCTCTAGCAACTCCACGCGCAAGGCGTCGATAATGATATCTTGAAGTGAAGAGAAAAACGCCGTTAACAGCGCAAATGCTGCAATAAGAGGGGTTTGCAGCTGTGGGTCTAACAGGGCAAGCGCTACGAAGCAGAGCGCAAGGCAAATTTGTGAGAGGATGGCCCAAGATTTTCGATGCGCAAGGTGAGAGCGTATAAAGGGTAGGCGGAGTTGATCGACGAAGGGCGCCCATAAAAATTTAATGGAGTAGGGAATCCCCACTAAGGCAAAGAGCCCAATAGTCGAGAGGTCAAGCCCAGATTCCGTTAGGCGCGCGCTTAGCGTTGAGCCCAGCAGCAAAAGCGGGAGGCCGCTAGAGAATCCTAGGAGCAAAACCTTGAGTATGGAAGGCTGCGTATAAACGAGTAGCGCATCCCAGAGTTTTGGTTTTTTGGTATCAGAGCGCATAGATCTATTTCGTCACGGCCAAGCTCAACAGTGCTTGTGGTATTTGCTGCCCCCATGGCTTGCGAGCAGCGCCATACAGCTTAACAGCTCACGAGTTTTGGGCAAAATAACGATCCTCGCTATGGGAAGCTCCTATGAATGGGAGCTAGCGCCCCAAAGCCTGTCCGAGGGCTATCGTTCTTGAAAGGCGCTTTTTGGTGTAACTCATTGATTCTATTGACTATTTCTTGAGTGCTCGCCTGACTTTTAATATTTTACACCGACTTCGCTTTGATCGTCTTAACATAGATCAGAGCATTCTTTGGGGCGGTCGCTAAAAAATTCAGTGAATCGTTCTAGGCTATCATTAGAATTGAGCACCAATGCCGATTTGGCCATAAAAGTAGCCTTTAAATCCGCCTTCAGCTCTTAGGGTAAGGGTTTCCCAAACAGTGAATTTAAAGCCGATAGTTGCCATGACAAAGCCAATCACGGGTGGTAAGCCGAGAATAGGGGCGGTGCCTGGCTCATGGGGACAGGATTGTAGGTTTCCGCCATTTTGCTTAATTTCATCGGCGCAGCTAGTGCGAATATTGTAGGCATTTGCTTCGCCGAGTAAAACACCACCCCATAAGCCACCACCGTAGTAGAAGCTAATTTCGGGGATGATGTCTACGTAGCCATAGACAGCCACCTCTAGGGCTAAAACGGAGAGATCCTGTTTGATGTAGTCGGCAAGTTGGTATTCGTCTTTATTTTTGTTGGTGAGCCAATACGCAGGCTTGGTTTGAAGATCGGACCAATTCAGGCCAATGCGAAGTTCAAGAAGATCGACGAAACGCAAAAAGTAATCTAACCCCACCCCAAGATTAGCTCGACCATCCCACATGTTTCCATGCTTGCTAAACCACGCACCAATGATAAAGGAGGGGACATCGACAAAACTCATGGAAAGCTGCAAATTATGCAAAAGTTTGCGCTTATTCTCGCTGTCTTCACTTGGACTGCTAGAGCTTTCAGCATTAACGTCGTCGTTACCGCCTTGCCCGTCATGACGCGTATTGCCGTGTTCTAAGTCATCCGCTTCTGCTGCTTCGTAGTCATCAGCGTAGTCAGACTCTTCGTCGCCGCCCAAGTTAATGCGGGTTTTACGCTCTGCTGCTGCGTCTGTTGTAGGCGGTTCATCGTTAGACGAAATCACGGCAGTAGTTGTTTCGCTCTCCTGAGCAAGTACAGCTGCGGGCAACGTTATAGCGAATGACAAGACTAAAATTAGAAGAAAATTAAATCGTTTCATCGCTTTTACTTCCCAAAAAGTAGTGACCCCCCACATAGGCACAGCATAATGCGAAACGAGCTCCATGGCAAGCTGCGCTCTTGAATTTAGCGAGGAAGCTCTGAGTTATTTGTGGGGCTCTGCCCCACGCCCCGCTAAGGGCTAGCGTCCTTAGAACCCGTTTTGTGTGTAGAGTACTGATTTTATTGACTTTATTTTGAAAACCTGCCTGACTTTCGTTTTTTAATCAAGGGGCAGGTTTGTATTGATCAAGGGCAGGTTTGAAACCTGCCCCTACCGTTTTTGCACTGATCAGAGCAGCATTGAAAGCTGCCCTTACTGTTTTTGCACTGATCAGAGCAGCTTTGAAAGCTGCCCCTACTGTTTTTGCACTGTTCAGAGTCTCCCTATGCATTTTGGCTTGGCTTTAGGCGTGCAGAGCTAAAGAAGTGCAAAGTCGCAGATAAGCTAAAAGTTACGTAGCAGTACCACCCTGTCATCTAGTGCAATTTCACGTCTTGCATCGGTAACGATGGCCGTACAAAATGCATCTTCAACACCGATAACTGTGATTTCGCCAATTTTTCGCAACGGCAGGTCCGTGCTTGTGTAATCGCGATCTTTGTAGACTCCTTGCAGTGCAGCACGTTTTGGGAATTCAGGCGCCCTTGTTTCTCTTCCCAAAGGCCATCTTCGCTCATCTGGGCGAACGAGCTTGCCGTCGCGCGGGTCTTCTTTTTCGCTTCTGGATTGGTGTTTGGGATCATCT
>JBBAEA010000014.1:0-30000 GCA_041656175.1 Bradymonadales bacterium
GACGAGGACGAAGCCGAGCCGGACAAAGCATTACCGCCCATTGACGAGGGGCAGGCATTTGAAGATGTGGCGGCGCAGATCACCGACCATTACACGCAGCCCCCGAAAGCCTTTACCGAAGATACCTTACTATCCGCAATGGAAACCGCAGGCAAGGAAGAAACGCCGGACGAGGCCGAGCGCAAAGGGTTAGGCACAACGGCGACGCGGGCGGGTATTATTGAAAAACTCATTGGCGCGGGATTTGTTGAGCGCAGCGGCAGAAAACTAAAGGCCACAAAGGACGGTATCAATCTAACCGTCGTTTTGCCGGAAGTGCTGACCTCTCCCTTGCTGACCGCAGATTGGGAAACGCGGCTTGTCGAGATTGCAAAGGGCAACGAGGATCCCGCCGACTTCATGCAGGGCATTGAAAAAATGGCGGCTGACCTTGTAAAATCTTATTCCCATATTTCCGAAGATAAAGCGAAACTGTTTGCCCCGCAGCGGGAAGCAATCGGCACTTGCCCCCGTTGCGGCGAAATCGTCTATGAGGGCAAGAAAAACTATTATTGCGGCAACCGCAAATGCTCTTTTGTGATGTGGAAGAACGATAGATTTTTTGAGCAGCGGAAAAAGGCGTTTACAAAATCCATTGCCGCCGCCCTCTTGAAAGACGGAAAAGCAAAAGTGAAAGGGCTGTATTCCACCAAAACGGGCAATACCTTTGACGGGGTTGTGCTGCTGGCCGACACAGGCGGCAAGTATGTAAATTACCGCGTCGAGCAAAACCGAAAATGATCCGACTGAATGAAGCGCAGTACCGCGTTGTAAAGAAAATGGCAAAGGCTGAATGTGCCAACAATGACAACGGGAATTGCCTACTACTCGACGACGGGGAAACTTGCGTTTGCCCTCAATGTATCAGTTATTCGCTGCTATGCCGCTACTTTTCCGAAGCGGTTTTACCCGCCAATCGGGAGTTTTGCGCCGAGGTGATGAAAGACCGCAGCATAGATTTAAGGCGTTGCGCCCTTTGCAGGACAGCATTTGCAGCGGGCAGCAACCGGGCAAAATACTGTCCCGATTGCGCGAAGAAAATACGCCGCAGGCAGAAAGCCGACAGCGAGAGAAACAGGCGTATGCGGCGAAAGACAACTAAATAGCAAGCACAGCAAATGAGTACCCATTTGCGAGAAATCCCCGCGCTGCTCTTTGAGAAGTGCGGGGATTTTGCTTGTTGGGATAGTCCCAAACCCTTATGCGAAAGGAAGTGAAAACATGGCAAGTTTGCGGGAAGCCGTAAAGGATTTTCAAGACGAATTGCGCGACGGTATGGCTTGGGTGGTATTTTGGCGCGAGGGGCGTTCTTGGCAAAGCGATTATCTGTATCTTGAACTTGGCAGCGATACAATCCCGTATGACGATATGGGGAAATTGAAACAGATTTGCAGCCTTGACCCCCGCGCCGTTGCTTTGAACGGCTATTATTGCGGGCATTTTGCCGAAGATATGCGCCTTGACGAACTGACCGCCGGGGTGCGCTGGCACTATGAAAACGGCTTTAATTCCCTTTCGGGATTTATCGAGCAGCACGACGGAACACTAACGCCGGAACAAATCGAAGAAGCGCGGCAAATCGCCCATGCCGCAGGGTTGCCCTTTTCAGAACGGCCATACGACGGACAGGACATTGACCCTTATATCTATGACGGGAGTATGACCCGCGAAGATTACGAACTTATGCAAAAAATGAACGCAGAGGAAAGGAGCGAACGAATGGACGAACAGATTACTTTGCTGGAAGCCTACATATCCAATCTTGGCAGATATACCGAGAACCGGCCAGCGGGCGAATGGGTATCGTTTCCCACCACCGCCGAACACATGAAAGAAGTCTTTGACCGGATCGGCATTGACGGGCAGCGTTATGAGGAATGGCACTTTACCGAATACAAATCCGATATTGCGGGGCTGACCGAGCATTTAGGCGAGTATGAACGCCCGGACGAACTCAATTATTTAGGAAAATTGCTTGCTATGCAGTTTGACGAAGATCGGGAAAAGTTTTCAGCGGCGGTTGCTCATGGCGAGTATGCGGGCAGCGTAAAAGACCTTATCAACCTTGCACAAAATCTTGATTGCTATTGGCTTTATCCCGAAGTCCACAACGAGGAAGAATACGGCCATTTTCTCATTGACGAACTGGACGAATTAGAATTGCCGCAGGAAGCAAAAAACTATTTCATGTATGAGGAATACGGGCGCGACGCTTCTATCAATGACGGGGGCGAGTTTACCAAACAGGGCTATATCTACAATAACCGCAATCCTTTTACAGAGTGGTACGACGGGCGCGAAGTGCCAAAGGAATACCAGGTAACACCGCAGTTTCCCCAGCAGCCGGAGCAGGACGACACAATCTATATGGACGCAATCGGCACGCGGCAGGCTGCGACGCTGACCGCCGACGCGCCGATCCCCGTTGTGCCGATTATTCTACAATCGAAAAAGCAGGGGGACAAGGTTAAGGAAATTACCGACCGTTTGCAGGAGGGCATACAACAGATTTTTGACAGCGAACAGTACAAAAACTATTTGCGCGTTATGTCCTCTTTCCATGATTACAGTTTGAATAACACAATCTTAATTGCTATGCAGAAACCCGACGCAACTTTAGTCAAAGGCTTCAAGAGTTGGCAGGCAAAAGGGATTGAACGCTATGTGAAGAAAGGCGAGAAAGGAATTAAGATTATCGCCCCCGCGCCCTATACCGTTAAGCAGGAGAAACAGAAACTTGACGATAAGGGCAAGCCCCTTTTCGGTGAGGACGGGAAGCCCATTATTGAAGTGCAGGAGATTAAAGTGCCGGACTACCGCGTTGTGTCGGTTTATGATGTGTCCCAAACAGACGGAAAGGAATTGCCGGATATTTCGGTTGATAACCTTGTCGCTAATGTGGAGCAGTACGAAGATTTTTTCAAAGCCCTTGAAAAAGCGTCCCCCGTCCCCATTGGTTTTGAGAAAATCGACAGCGGCGCAAATGGATATTTCAGCCTTGTCGATAAGCGGATTGCCATTCAGGAGGGCGAAAGCCAATTACAAACGCTTAAAACGGCAATCCATGAAATCGCCCATGCGCGGCTGCATGATGTAGACTTGAACGCGCCCAAAGAGGAACAAAACAGGGTTGACCGCCGAACCCGCGAGGTGGAAGCGGAAAGCGTCGCCTATACTGTGTGCCAGCATTTCGGCCTTGACACTTCCGATTATTCGTTTGCCTATATTGCCGGGTGGAGCAGCGATAAGGAAATGGCAGAATTGAAATCGTCCCTTGAAACCGTACAGGCCACCGCAAAGGAACTCATTACCGAGATTGAGGGGCATTTTGCCGATCTTCAGCAGCAGCGGCAAGCCCCTGTATTCGACCAGTTACCGCCCGAACAGCAGCAAGCCCTTTCCGATACCGTCAAAGACACTTTGCAAACACTCATTGACGCTGACAAGCGGATCTATGGGAATGTTACGGGCAGTACCCTTGAAGCAATCGCGGCGCAGGGCTATTCCTACCGCGACGGGCAACTTGATAAGCAGACGCAGCCGGAACACGCCCCCGACAACCTTATGACAGGGGAAACAATCAAAACGCCGAGGGGCAATCTTCATATTACCGATATGACCCGCGAACAAATGGAAGCGGCGGGCTATGGGTTTCATCACTCGTCCGATGACGGAAAATATCTCATTATGGGAAACGGGACACAGGCTTTTGCCATTGCAGCGCAGCCGCAGCAGGAAAGAGAAAATCCCCTAAAAGCGGTTGAAGATAGCGTTGAGCAGAACGACAATAACTTTGACGGCATTATCAACAATACGCCGCAAACGCCTACCGTTGCGGATTTAGAGCAGCGGGCAAAGGCGGGCGAAGCAATTTCCCTTGTGGATTTGGCAAACGCCATAAAGACCGAACGGCAGGACAAGCCGCAGCAAAAGCCCTCGATCCTTAAAAAACTTGACGGGTATAAAAAGCAGGCGGCGAAGCAGCCCAAACAGCCGACCCAGCAGAAACAAAAAGATATGGAGGTATCTCAATGAATATCCAGTTTACCGTTGAAGAAGAAAACCTAATTGCGATCTATGCGGAGGACAGCCGCGAACAGACAATTAACAATATCCTTGCTGCAATCCCTTTTATGGACAGCGACATAAGGCCGCTTGCAGACAATACAATCCGAAAACTGCAACGCTTGGGCGATAGCGAGTTTTCGGAATTGGAGTTTACTCTAACCGACGAGGAATAGCCCATAGCAAAACGGGGCGCGGTTGCCGATTATGGCCGCCGCGCCCCGTTCTTTTTTTGTCCTTGCGTGGACAATTAGAAAGCCGTTTTTTGCAGTTTGAATATAAAGTATCGGCTATGCCGTTTTCCCGCGCTGGAAGCCCTGTTATTTGGGGATTTTTCAGCCCCTAACTTTCCACTTCCTACCCCTGTTTTTGCTTATCGTTCCTGTTCCCTTGTTTTGGGCCGGGTATGCAGAGATATTCCAAAAAGAACAACGCCGCCGACACGCTAAAATGATGTAGATTTGTTCATAGGTTTATGCTATAATTTTTATCTTAAATATGAAGTTGTGGAGGAGATAACCATGATATACGCAAAAGAAGAATTGATCGAAGCAAAAAGGCAAATTGATTCAACCTTACATAAATTAAGGGAAACAATAAAAACATTTGAAGCAAAGGAAAATCCCGAAAGATATAAGTCGCAAATTACATTAGCGAAAAGGCGGGTTAAGGCTTTTGAAATTGCAAATTATTTTATTGAAAATGAAATTCAAAACAGTTAGACAAATCCGTATTTTCTAAAAGCATATTTTGTCGAACAGATAACCGACGCCCCAATAACTGAATATCTAAACCGAGAGCAGTTATTTTTCTAAAAAAATAACTGCTTTTTTCTGACTATAAGTAGAGAGGATCGCCCCCCCTCTTAACAAAGTAAGAGAGAAAATCCACGAGGAATTAGCCGTCATAGTTAGGAAATCAATTCGCTTTACCGTTCTTGTTCCCTTGCTTTGCTTTGGAACGGGTAAAGAATACTGTCCACATTCTTTTTAATAATGCCGTATTCGCTCATTTGCTTTTTGGCTTGGCGGTATTCGTCATATAGTTTGTTTTTCTTATCGCTCAACGCTTCATAGTCCTGTTTCAGTTTGGCGGGATCCGGCAGTTTGGTAACGCCCATTTCTTTTAATGCCCTTGCAGCCGTTTCAAACAAGATGATTTCACTTTCATGCCCCCGCAAATACTTTTCCTTGTCCGAAGATTTACGGTACTGCTCATAGATCGGTTTTGATTGGCGGTATGTGCTGCTGTGTTTTTGCAATAAAGATAGTTGCGTCATTTTCTGTTCCACTTCCTTTACCGCCTTTGCCGCCGCGTCATGGGAAGTCATTATATCGGCTATCTTTCTTTCAAGATCGCTGTAATACTCAATGTTGTGTTCGGTTAAGAAGTTCATGCTTTTAGCGGCCTGTTTCAGATTATGGATTTTCGCCCACCGTTCATAGCCCGCCGATTGTTGCGCCTTGATACTGTTTTCAATATCAACCACAAGCCGGATCCGCTTGTCGTCCTGTATGGGTTTTACTTTGGCGCGGTAAACGCCCTTTATCCTGTCGGCTATCGCTTCTTCTGCATAGGCCGCGCCGAGGGTTTTCAAACGGGTAAACCGTTCCTGGCCGGAAGCGCGGCAGGAAACATATTTGCCGAGCTTGACTTCATAACCCATTTGCTGCAACTGTTTTATGAGTTCTTCAAAATCGGACACTTGGGGAATGAGGGTATCAATGGCGGCTTTTAATTTTGCCTTATAACTTTTCCCTTGCTTTTCCGCTTGGTACTCGGTGTAACTCTTTCCCTTGTCCTGTCCCGGCTCAACGACGGATAGCCCATGCTCTTTACATATCCTATCGCTGGTGCGCCGTATGAAGTGATAACTTTGCTTATTGGAGTGGTATTTTTTGTAGTCAACGAAACTGACCGCATTAAAAATAATGTGATTGTGCAAATGCCCCTTATCTACATGGGTTGTCAAAACAAACTCATACTTACCGCCTAAAATCTTTTCGGCAAGTTCCATGCCGATTTTGTGGGCTTCTTCCGGCGTTGTTTCTCCCACCGCAAAGGATTGTATCAAGTGGCGGGCTAAATGGGTGCCGCGATCCCCGGCTGCTTCCCGCGTCCATGCAAACTCAATATCTGCCGTTTCCATGCCGCAGCCAAAGGAGGACGCGAGCAGTTTTCCGTCTGTCTTTTCGGGGTTTAAGATATAGTCAATCGCTGCTTTTAAGGTTGATTTAATAGGGTGCGTCTTTGTAATTGCCATATCTCATTTACCACCTCTTTTATATCGGCAATGTCCTGTTCGTAAACTGTCCCCGACGCATTGGCGCGTTTGGCGATCTGGTTGATATTGCGGCTTACCGCTTGCAACTCCCGGATATATGCTTTTGTTTCCGAACGGTCTACTACAAGGATATATCCGTCTATCGCCATTTTGCGGAAGTATGCGCCATACTGCCGGATTGGTAACTGCTTCATTTTTTCGTCGATTAGCCGCTTTTCATTTTCTGAAATCCAAAACTTCATTTGGATATTGCGTTTTCGGTTTGCCATAGTGCAGCCGCCTTTCTATAAGGGTTTGGGAAACTCCCAACAAGCATTTTTTCGCAAATGGGTACTCATTTGCTGTGCTTGCTATCTACTCCTTATCCCGTTAGAAAGGCGATATTTGTTGCGCGTCCTCTCTATTTTGGCGCAAAAAAAGATTGCAGCGCAAAGACGCTGCAATCTTCCGGCTTTCCATATAGGGGGCTATTCTTCCGCTTTTTCGACTTCCGTTATTTCCTTTGCCGTTGCGGTTACAATCCGCAGGCCGTTGTCGCTCATATCGTCCAGCATTTTATCCAGTTGGAGCCGTTGTGTTGACTTTTCTGTATTGCTTGGAAAAAAGAATTGATCGACGGAAATATGGTAACGGGTTACAAGGTCATAGAACACCTGTAAACTCGGCTGCTGTCCTCTGTTCTCGATATTGGCAAGGTAGCGCGGGGAAATATATAACTCGTCGCTTACCTTTTTGCGGCTGTCGCCACTTTCCGTTCTCGCGGCTTTTATGGCTGCCCCGAAAGCCTTAAAATCGTATAATGGCACTGGCCTTTTCATATTTTGTTCACCCTATTACATTTTACAGTTCCCCTTTCTTATAGGATATGTTTACACAGTACCTATTATTGACTTAAATAATTCCTTTATTCAAAAGGTATTGACCGATTCGGTTATTTGTGCTATACTAATTAAAAATAACCGATTCGGTTACGGAAGATTCGGTTACGGAAAGGAGAAGTTGAGTTGGACAAGTTTTTTTCACTTAACAAGGATAAGCAAGACACGATCATCAATGCGGCACTTGCGTGCTTTGGCAAGTTCGGATATGAAAAGGCTTCTATCAATGATATTGCGGTGGCAGCGGGTATATCTAAAGCGTCTGTGTTTCAGTATTTCGGGAGTAAAAAACAACTTTATTCCTATTTGCTTGATTATTCCGGCAAGATAATTATGGGGGCTTTACATCACGATAATTTTGATGAAAAGACAGATTTGTTTGACAGGGTATTGCTATCCAGTTTTATAGAAACGAAAACATTGGAAAAGAACCCTCATATTTCACAGTTCATTACAAGCGCATGGGCTGAAACAGCAGAGGAAGTAAGCGACATACTTTCAGATTTTAAGACAGAAACAAGCAAGTTTAAGAATAATCTCATTCTACGAAAAGATGATATATTAAAATTCAAAGATCCTAATGACACTGAAACAGTCTATAATATCTTAATGTTTATGGCGGAGGGCTATGCCGCATATTGCCGTAATAATAAAGATGTGGTGTATAGTTCACTAACAGATGATTTTCAAAAAATGGTTGAGGCCATGCGGCGTAACTTTTACAAGGAGGAATATTTATTATGAATGAACAAGTAATTGTTTTGAATGGGCTTACAAAGAACTATGGAAAGCATAGAGGGATCAATAATCTCAGTTTTACCGTAAGCGCAGGAGAAATATTCGGTTTTATTGGTCCAAACGGAGCCGGTAAATCTACAACAATCCGCACTCTTATGGGTTTAATTCGACCAACTGCCGGAAACGCAACTATTTTCGGGTTGGACTGTCAAACACAAGCCAGCGTCATTGCCAAAAATCTTGGCTATTTACCCAGCGAAGATAGTTACTATGAGAATATGAAAGTACATGAACTTTTGCAGTATACGGCTGATTTGTATAAAATGGACTGCCATTCTAAAATGCACGAATTGTCCCAAAGGCTGAACTTGGACTTATCCCGTAGAATTGCGGATTTATCTTTGGGAAACAGAAAAAAAGTGGGTATTGTTTCTGCTCTAATGACTTCTCCTAAATTGGTTATCATGGACGAGCCTACAAGCGGTCTTGATCCGCTTATTCAGCAAGCGTTTTACGAAATCCTAAAAGAAGAAAACAGCCGGGGAACAACGATATTTCTATCATCCCATGTTTTAAGTGAAGTTCAAAAACTTTGTGATCGGGTTGCTATTCTGAAAGACGGAAAACTGATAAACATTCAATCTATCAAGGATATGCGCGAAAGTGGATATAAAAAAGTTTCTGTTACTTCTAAATCCGTAATCTCCAACGGCTTCTTCAACCTCGCGGGAATTGCAAATTACAGCGAAAACGCGGAGCATACTTCGGCAACCTTTATGTACAATGGCAATGTTACCGATATTATGGATAAACTTCATGCGCTGCCTTTGGAAGATGTGTTCTTGGAAGAACCGACGCTGGAAGAAATATTCTTACACTACTATGAATAGGAGGGGGGGTACAATATGGTTATTTTTAAGTATGAACTAAAAAATCATCGAAAGTATATTTTAAGTTGGACAATCACTTTAGCGATATGTATTTTTATAATGATCCCCATATATTATAGTCTGCTTGGTAGTGCAGAATCTTCATCTAACCCCCTCTATGATACTCTCGGAAAAACTGACTTTTTTCAGAGTACCGGTGTTTCAATGGGGTATCTTACAACCCCTCTTGGCGTTTATTCTTTTTTGACAAGTTTCTTTATGCTTGCATCGGGTATTTTTGGTATGCACTTTGGGATTTCCATTCACACAAAAGAGTTTTCGGGGAAAACATCAGAGTACATATTTACAAAGCCCCATACCCGCAGAGAGATATTCGGCGCAAAAGCGTTTGTTGTTTTGTGCGGCACAGTGATTGTAAGCGCAGCGTTTATGCTTACTTCCTTTTTGTCGCTTTTGCTCTTTCAACCTGGCTTTAGCATGGGTGAATTTTTTCTTGTTTCAAACTCGCTATTTCTTGTAAGTTTGCTTTTGGCAGTTATGGGATTGCTTATTGGGATCCTATTTTCCAATAACCGTAGTCCGTTGCTAACCGCTGGCCTAATTGTCTTTACAGAATATTGCATTACCAGTTTCGCTCGTATTATCGGAAATAAAGCGATCAGTTTCTTATCGCCCTATTCATTTTTTAGTGCAGCAGACATTTCACATACGGGTTTCTATGAGCCTAATTATCTCGTTTGGTATCTCATTTTATTGGTAGTCTTTTTGTTGATAGCGTATCACATCTTTCTAAAAAAAGATGTTCAGTTCCGTTCATAAGGAGGTGTAGGCAATGAAAGCGTTGATTAAAAACGAATTGCGCCGATCAAGAAAGAACCTGCTTATATGGCTTGGCATTATGTTGCTGCTGGTAGGTTTTTGCTATTATGAATATTTGTCCTTAAAAGATAGTTTAGATGATATGGTTAAAATGTTTGACAGTATACCGAGAATAATATCTATAATGTTTGGCGTTAAAGGCGATCTCAATACTGCTCTTGGCTGGTATAGTTGTATCTATTTTTGGACATCTATTCTTTCCTTTGTTTATGCGCTGAACTTAGGTATATCCTGTGTTGCAAAAGAATTGAAAAATGGAACCTCGGCATACTTGTTTACAAAGCCGGTGCAAAGAAAGGAAATTGTATTAGCAAAGGTGATTGCTTCCGCAGTTAATTTGTTGATTTTTTCCGTTTTAAGCGGAGTATGTAACTATGCCATGATTATACTTCCCGCAGGAGGTTTAGCGCAGCCGACAGCAGCACTTACAACAACGATTGGGCTTTTCTTAACACAGTTTATGTTTTTTGCTGTTGGCTTTTTGATTGCAGGCCTTGTCAAGAAATATAAATCGGCAGTACAAATAAGTGCAGCATTTTTGTTAATCTCTTATGGGATTGCCATAACTGCACAATACACAGGTGTTCATTTTTTAGATTATTTGTCCCCTTTAAGATATTTTGATGTATACGAAGTAACACAAAGCGGTATCTCGATCTTTTGTCTTGTTTTAGCGGTTGTTCTCATAAGCATTTGCATTGTTGCTGCTACAAATCATTGGGAGAAACGGGAAGTCTAAAAGTTGTTGTTATGTTTTTGGAAGAACATTGGGTTTTCTGTCCTATATGTGGAAATAAAACACGACTAAAAATCAGAGAAGATACCGAATTAAAAAACTTTCCTTTGTTTTGTCCCAAATGCAAAAATGAAGTGCTAATTAACCTAAAGGAACTAAAGATTACAGTTATCAAAGAGCCAGACGCACAGACGCAGAGCCGATAACACGCAGATTAAAAATGCGGTTATCGGCTTTTCTTTTTAAGAAAAATTGTCGGCAAATTAAAAAGCAAATCGCTGTTTGTTGGCAAAAATATAATGGTGTACCTATAACGGCGATTTTATGTAATATGTAAGCCGCCGTTTTCTTTCAAAATTAGAATACGGGGGGTGTATTAAAGTCGCCCTTTTTTAAGGATATGGCGGTATCTCGGAGGTATCGTTATGTCCTTTCTTATTTGCGGAAATCTATTTAATGGCTTACGATCAAAAAAAGCCTTTGTTCAATATCGGGATATTCCGGCTATGGAGGTGAACTGTCAGAACATCTAAATACGGTAAATATTTCCTTTGCGCCTATCCGCTTTTTGCGGGCAGGCGCATTTTTGCTTTTGTGGCTTTTCCATTTTGAAAAGCGCAACAAATCACCTGTTTCCACCTGGATAAGGAACGAAAGGGGGCGAGAGGACAAGCCCTTAACTTCCGTCCTCTACTCCACGCGGGAAGGAGGTGATCTCATGGAGCAATCTTCTTCCGACAAAAAAACGATACAACATCAGTATGACGCATTGGCGAAGAAAACTCTTAAAGGCGAAGCAAAGAACTTCCAAATTGAACTTGCCAAACGCGCAGCCCGCGAAGTGTCTTTTTCGGAATTGAGCGAAAGCGAACTCAATCAGTTTTATGTCTTGGACGAATACGAAAGCGATTTTTACCGTTTTCAAGTGTCCGGCTATGATGTGTTCGTTAGAAATGCGCTGCTTGGGGAAGCATTAGAAACCCTATCCGAAAGAAAGCGGAATATCGTCCTCTTATCCTATTTCTTGGATATGAGCGACGAGGAAATCGGCCAACTGCTGAATGTTGTACGCACAACGGTTTTCCGGCACAGGAAAGCCGCCCTTGCGAAAATCAAACAGTATATGGAGGGAAAAGCAGATGAAAACAAATAGCCATGCAAAACTTTTGCCGTTCCCTGTCATTTCAGCGGCAGCAAACGGCGATACCGAAGCCATGTGCGCGATCTTGAAGCACTATGAGGGTTACATAGCAAGACTTTGTACCCGCACGCTGAAAGACGACGCGGGCAATACCTATTCCTATGTTGACGAGGAAATGCGGAACAGGCTGCAAGTGCGCCTTATTACCCGTACCCTTGCCTTTCATGTAGGATAACCCTTTAGCCCATGCGGGAGCGTGTCCCCCTTTCCACGCTTCCCGTTATGGGCTATTTGTCGTTCCGCAAAAGCATATCACAGCGATATGCTTTTGCAGGCCGATAAAGCCGACTGCTCTTTGATAAAGAAAGCCCGCAAGACAACGGCGGCGCAGCATAAACGGCAAACGAATACATACCGTCTATACCGAGCCAAACGGCGGGTACGCCATGACGCTTTTCCCCTATGGGGAAAAGCCGAGCGAGAAAGACCAGCGCCGCAAAACAAGCGCAGCGGCTTGTGGGCGATAACATATAGGCGGGAGCGAAACGCCCTTATAGCCATAGTCCGAGCGTTCAAAGCGTCGCAGGCATTGGGTAAGGCTGCCTTAAATGAGCAGGGGTGAAAGTCCCGCGGTGCTGCTGCTAACAGCCATTCGATTTTGCCGGATCTATTTTACAAGAATTGATTTATCCCACGAAAGGGGGATTTTTCTAAATGGAACCAACAACAAAACAAGAAACAAAATCCCCGGTTGTGCGCGAATACAAAATTGGGGATATAACCTATATCGTCAAAGCCGTTGAAAAAAACGGTGTGAAAGAGGACGCCGCGACAAAGGTACGCCGCTTAATTCAAAACGACCTGAAACAGCAAAAAGACCCGGTATAATGCCGAAAATGCGATCCTATTGCAGACGGGCGGCGGGTTATGTGGTATAATATATATAACCTGTTTGTCCGGCTGTCGGAATAGGAGGTAACATGAAACAGTCGGATAAATTGACCGCATACTATTTTCGTGCGGCGCACAAAACAGATACTTTGTACCTTGACAATCAAATGCAAAAACTTCTTTACCACGCAGGCCAAAACGGGATTGCCGCTTTTGCGCTGTATGCAGATAACGGGTTTAGCGGTTTGAACTTTGACCGTCCCGCCCTTGCTCTCATGCAGCAGGATATGAACGACGGGCGCATTGGAAAAATTGTTGTTACGAGCCTTGACCGTATTTCCCGCAACTGCAAAGATGTAATGACATTTGCAGATTACGCCGCTTCTATGGATATACTCATGGAAGCAATCAACGGCGACCATGCAACGCTGGATTGGAGCAGACAGGTATATGTCGCACTTGCCGCGAAAGGCGGTGAGTGCAGATGAAAAATACTATTTCCTTTCAGCAAATCGCAGCCCCGAAAGTTTTAAGTGCGGAAGTGCGCGAGGCCATTTCAAACAATGTTTTGCAATTCTATATGCGCGATCAGCAGCAGGAAGCGCAGGACGAGGGCATAACGGCTTTGTATGAAAGACTTTCGCAGGAGGACAAATTAGAGGGCGAGAGCAACAGCATTGCCAATCAGAAAAAGATTTTGGAACGGTATTGCCGCGAGCATGGAATTACTGCATACCGTCATTATGACGAGGACGACGGGTATTCCGGCACAAACTTTAACCGCCCCGGTTTTCAGCGTATGCTTGCCGACATAAAGGCAGGGAAAATCAAGCGCGTTATCGTCAAAGATATGTCCCGTTTTGGGCGAGATTATTTGCAAGTCGGTTTTTATACCGATATGCTGTTTCCCGATTTTGGCGTTCATTTTGTCGCTGTCAATGACGGAGTAGACAGCACGCGGGGCGAAAACGAGTTTACCGCAATCCGCAATGTGTTCAATGAGATGTACGCCCGCGACACTTCAAAGAAGATCCGCGCCACTTGGCAAACAAAGGGAAAGTCCGGCGAACACCTTACCACAATCCCGCCTTATGGCTACATGAAAGACCCCGACAACAAAAAGAAATGGGTGATCGACGAGGAAGCCGCAGCCGTTGTGCAGCAGATTTTCGCATTGTGTGTTTCCGGCATGGGGCCGACACAAATTGCAAAATGGTTAGAGAAAAGCGAAATCCTCAATCCTACTTTCTATTGGCTGTCAAAGGGTATGAAAGTCGGCAACAAGCCGAAGCCGGGGGCGAACCCCTACAAATGGACGAATGAAACGGTTTCCCGTATGCTTGAAAAGATTGATTATTTAGGCCATACGGTGAACTTCAAAACCCGCAAACAGTCTTACAAGAGCAAAAAGAAGTTGTGGAATGACCCGTCCGAATGGGTGATTTTTGAGAACACGCAACCGCCGATTGTGGAAGAAAGCGTTTTCCTTATTGTGCAGAACATACGCCGATCCCGCCGCCGCCCTACCAAAATGGGCGATATGGGTATTTTCTCCGGGCTTCTCTATTGTGCGGAGTGCGGCGGCAAGATGTATCAATGCCGCGCAACCAACTTTACCGAAGAACAGAAGTATTTTATCTGTTCGACCTATCGGAAAGGCAAAGACTTGTGTACGACCCATTCAATCAAAAATGTTGTTCTGCATGAAATCGTTTTGCAAAACTTACGGGAAGCAATCGAGTTTGTAACGCAGTATGAAGCCGAGTTTGTGCAGGAAGCAGCAGACAGTCGTTTGAGGGAGCGCGACGCGGAGTTTTCCCGCCAGCGTGATACTCTTGCAAGAGCCGAAAGCCGGATTGCCGAATTGGATAACCTGTTTAAGCACTTATACGAGGACAATGTAACCGGGAAATTATCTGACGAACGGTTTATTAAAATGTCCCATGATTATGAACTGGAACAGGACAACTTAAAGGCTATGGCAGAGGTATTGCGGGAGGAAATCAAGCAGCAAGAGAAGAAAAAGACCAATATAAAAGCGTTTATCAGCGCAGTAAAGAAGTATACCGATATGCAGGATCTTGACGCTTCCATTTTGCGGGAGTTTATAGACCGTATCGAAGTTTCCCATACCGACAAGAAATCAAGGACAAGGGAAATAACGATTGTCTACAACTTTATCGGTGCATTTGATTTTGAACGGGCAAAAGAAAAAGCCCAAAATACAACTGAACAACAGCAAAGAACGGCATAGCCGTTTGGCTATACCGTCCCTTGCTTCAATGTTTTCTTAATTCACCGCCCCTAAAGGAGCGGCTTTTTTCTAGATTTAGTAAAATTTAAGGATTTTCGCTCTCAGGGATAAAGGCTTTGAAGCTATCAATATTTCTTTCATCAAAGCAAACCATCTTTTCTCCATCATCGCTAGGCATCTTGATGCAGCTATAGCCTTCATCTTTACGGCAATCATCATCGTTGCGGCAAGCCTTTAAACAGGCAGCAAAGGCACTATCGATCTTTGGCGAATCTCCGTCCACAGAACCCGTAGACATTACGCGTTTTACAAGTTCACTTCCCGCTGGGCACGCGCTAAGCTGAGTGGCATCACCAGTACTAAACACAGGGCTCATCTCATTAATGAGATCAACCAGCATTTTTGTCGTAGCACTTGTTTGATTGCTTTCGGCTTTTGCGTTCACCGCCCCCAAGAAGCAGTAGCCATTCTGAGCATAAAGTTGAACACCTTCTTTTAACTTTTTAACATCGATGGGCAGCGGAAAAATCAACACTATTACATCAAGAACGGTTTTTGTCTTTTCGGGAAGCTCTAGTTTATAGTCGCGGAAACAACCAACGCTAGCTCCATCAACCTCGGGAACTTCTTCGCAACCACTATTCCCTTCAGCAAAAAAGTCGGGAAATTTCATCACTCCTAGCGTAATCGACTCAGCCAATGGGTAAGTTGCTTTAAAGTCTTTGATCGCCTTTAATTCATCGAGATTCACCGATTTTTCGCAGCTTGCTCCTTCGCATCTACATGGCTTACCAATCGCGGTGTCGGGAAGAGAATCGACACATTCCCCATCAACACAGACGGCATCACCAGTGCATGCGGGTTCACAAGCTGCTGGTGTTACGCATTCACCGTCTTTGCATATCATTTCGTCTTCACACTCTTTTAGAACCCAGTCGTTAGCCTCGCAAAGTTCGTATTTGCTAGGATGAGCGGCGCAACGCTTCAAACCATCCTCGCACTGGTCAACGACTTCCCCTGCACACACACCCGCTCCACTGCATTTTTCGCCCGCTGGGCAATCGTGTTTTACAAACTCGCCATTGGTACAAACTTTATACGCTGTTTCGCCGTCGCATTGCTTCGCGCCTTCGGTGCATTCTGGAATATGATCTTGGACACAAGTTCCATCAACACAAACCAAATCACCGCTACAATCCTCGTAGACATACTTTCCATTATCGCATTTTTTGATCTGCTTACTAGAAAAGCATTCGGCAACAAAATCGGCATCGCAATCTTTGTTCGTTGCTTTATCTTTGCATACGCCAGCGTCACATACTTGCTCTGCACTGCAAGCAGGTACACAATCTTCCGACGTTCCTAATTCGTCACCACATGCCGCCATCGTAAAAGCGTATAGCGAAAACAGCAGCGAAAACAAAAAGCGTTTCTTTATCCTCATAAAACCTCCAAGTTTTGCATCCCCTCAACGTGCAAGTACAAATACTCCAACACTCATATTTAGCAGAGCACGCGTGAAAATCAAGATCTCCTTGCGACTTTACGAAACCGCGTTATCACTCAACAACACTCAAGACTATGACGTAAAACAAGGCCAACACAGCTATAGTAAAACTTTGATTGTTTGGGGTTACCGTCCTTAGAGCCCGCTTTTGTGTGTAGATGATGATTTTATTGACTATATTTTTAAAACTCGCCCGAACTTTCGTTGTTGTAAACAAGGGCAGCTTTGGAACCTGCCCCTGCTATTTTGCATTCATCCGAGCTTTCTTAAAGCATCTGCTTTTCTAGAAGTCCTTAATTTCAAGTCCTTTTGTATACAGATCTAAGTTGCGATCATCATAGCAGAATTTATGTCCAAGACGTTCGATACATTTGATGTTGTCTTCTTTACGACAATCATCGTCGCTATCGCATTTAGGAGCACAGGTCTTGTTTTCTATCTCCATTTTACCCAAAATAATAACTTCAAACTTACCCAAAACCATAACATTCCCTGCGGGACAAATTTGCATTTCGTCATAGTTTCCATATGTAGCATCGCCACAAGGTGCCCAAGAATCAATTTTCGTGCACTTCACAGCCGAAAGCGAGCAGTAACCATTATTGAAATATGTATTTGGCCCCAACGGTCCCTCATACGTTCGCAAACAGACAAGTGCGGAACCTGGTGCATCATCAGGCTTCACATTACTGCAACCATTGATAGTACCACCTGCTGGCTTAGGAACACCCATCTGATCGCATCCTTTGTCAGTACACGTACAAGTTGCACCCATATTTTGCGGTAGTATTCCTTTTGGCTCGGTACATGCGCCACTCTTACATATCAGTGTCTCACAATCCAATTCTGTAATTTTGAAGTCTTCACAGAATACTACTTTGTTCTCATCTTCTTTACAGATTTTAGTGAAAAGTTCAGGGTCGCATTCACCATCAAGTTGGCACTCGCCATTAACACAGCTGTAGCCAGTTTTACAAGCTGGGTCACATTCATCGGCTTTGTCTTTGCACTCACCATTAACACACTCTTGTTCATCGCTACAAGCAGGTTCACAGACATTAGGCTCAACACAGCTACCGTCAACGCAAATCTCATCACCTTCACAGGCAGGGTCGCAAGCAACAATGGGCTTGCACTCACCGTTGATGCATTCTGTTTCACCCTCGCAGGCGGGTTCGCAAACATTAGGATCTTTTACACACTCGCCGTTTTCGCAAATTTGGCCTGAGTTACAAGGGGTCCGTACTTTACTAAAGTTATTGCATGTAACTACAACCATCTTACCCTCGCACGTCGCTGCATCATCATTGTTACATTCTTTTGCAACACATGCGCCGCCCTTGCAAACACCATCATTGGGGCAATCACTGATAGCGTACTTATCGTCTTTACACTCTAAAAGCTGTAATTCATTACAAGCGTTGGTGAAGGTAGCAGAATCACATTCCTTGTTCGACACACACACACCACCTATACAGCGCTCCTCGTCGCCACATTTGGGGTCGCAGATCTTTATACAAAAACCCGCATCACATACTTCTTTCTCGCCACAAGCTGTATACTTGACCACATCGTCTTCACAGCTGGTCACTTTGCCATTTTCGCAAGCAATTTCAAAGTTGCGTGCATCACATTCTTTAGCCTTATTGGCACCGCCAGAATCATCATCACAGCCCCAAAGCAGCGCTGGGCTGAGCGAAAGCGCCAAAACAAAGAACCATTTTCTCGAAATACCTCGCATAAACTCTCCCTTCACGGCGAGCGACCTTGCTCGCGTAATTACTAAAGTAACGCCTACTGGGGGTGGCGACTAACGCTACCCAGACGCGATTCGTTAAAACGCAAGCATAAAAAAAATATTCATTCAAAAATCTTGGTCGCCATAAACATGTAGTTTCTCTCTACATCTAAGAGCGCAAAGTTTTAGGCGAGCTTTGCGGCGGTGGCTCCCATAGTTTAGAGCTCTCCTAGCGCTTCCTTGAACTGTTTCTTTTGGGCAGCACTTAGCTTAAGCGCGAGTAAAACAACCTGATCCATATTTTTGACGGCTTTAATTTTTAGCCCTTTGACGAGTTTTTGAGGTATATCCTTGTAGTCTTCCATGTTATCGGCGGGTATGACTACTGTTTTTATTCCGTGTCGTTTCGCGGCGAGCAGCTTGTCGCGGAGCCCGCCGATGGTGAGCACGCGTCCTCGTAGGGTTATTTCGCCAGTCATGGCGATGTCGCGTTTAACGGGTATTTTACAAAGCGCCGAAATGATGGAAGTAGCCATCGTAATGCCAGCGGAAGGTCCATCTTTGGGAGCGTGATCGCCTGGGAAGTGTATATGTATATCGACTTTGGACGAAAAGTCGGGATCTAGTCCAAAACTCTCGGCGCGACTCCGCACATAACTCATAGCGGCGTGCGCCGACTCCTGCATCAGATCTTTTAGCTGACCAGTGATAATGAGTTTACCGCTACCCTTTACCACGGCAACTTCGCTCTTTAGCGTAGTGCCGCCCGCCATCGTTACGGCAAGCCCAGTAGTAATGCCGATTTCGTCGTATTTATCGATTTTACGTTCTCGAATTTTGGGGCGACCCAAATATTCCTTAACCAATTCGGGCGTTACGACGCACTTCTTCTCCTCGTCCTTTGCCTTGAGTAGATCGCAGGCCAATTTGCGGCATATCGCCGATATCTCACGCTCCAAAGAGCGCACGCCCGCTTCGAGCGTGTAACTGTTAATAATGGTGCGCAGAGCGTCGTCCCTAAAACTAATGTTGAAGCTATCGATGCCGTTAAGTTGCATCTGCTTGGGCACTAAGTAGGCTTTTGCAATCTCTAGCTTATCGTCCTCGGTGTAGCTTTCGAGTTCTATGATTTCCATGCGATCGCGTAGCGGCAGCGGGATCCTATCGAGGTTATTCGCTGTGGCTATGAAAATAACGTCACTGAGATCAAAATCGGCATCTATGTAATGATCGTTAAACTTCGCATTCTGCTCTGGGTCGAGTACTTCAAGCAGAGCGCTTGCAGGGTCTCCGCGGTAGTCGCTGCTTATTTTATCGATTTCATCGAGCAAAAAGACGGGGTTAGCACTTTTGACGCGCCGTAGCATCTGCATGATTTTTCCAGGCATAGCGCCGACGTATGTTCGGCGATGACCGCGAATTTCTGCTTCATCGCGTACCCCACCTAAAGACATACGAATAAAATTCCGATTCATCGCGTTCGCTACGGAGGATGCCAAGCTTGTTTTCCC
Organism: Bradymonadales bacterium; assembly: GCA_041656175.1. Taxonomy (GTDB): domain Bacteria; phylum Myxococcota_A; class Bradymonadia; order UBA4248; family UBA4248; genus JBBAEA01. The sequence goes on from JBBAEA010000014.1 coordinate 19,552, forward strand.
AATTCCGGGTGGACCTACAAAACAAAGTATGGGGCCTTTAAGTTTTTTGACCAAAGACTGAACCGCTAAAAACTCGACGATGCGTTCTTTGGGTTTTTCGAGGCCATGATGCTCTTTTTCGAGTATTTTTTCGGCTGCGTTGATATCGTGGTTATCGTCGGTGTAAATGCCCCAAGGCATGTCAAGCACCCAGTCGAGGTAATTGCGAATGACGGTAGCCTCTGAGCTCATGGGTTGCATGCTTTCTAGCTTCGCAAGCTCGGAGCGCAAGCGTTCCTTGAGTTCGTCGTTACACAAGCAGTCTTCGATACGTTTTAAGAGCAACGCGTTTTCTTCGGATTTTGGCTCAAAAGTCGTTTCATTTTGATTGCTCGGCTGTAGTCTTCTTCCCTTCGCGGCGGGCTCTTGAGTTTCTAGCGTTATGCTAGGACTGGAATTTTTTTGCTCTTTGCGTTTTTTAGCTGAGTCATAAGCTAGAGAGATGTATCGGTTAAGCAAATCTAGACGCATGTGCTTGCCAGTTTCCTCAAAAATCTCGTAGCGCTGAGAAAATTCTAAAAACGGCAATTCCATGCTGGCGAGTGCTATGAATTGCTCTTCTTTTTTGGCTTGGGTAATTCGGCGAACAGCACTGCTCATGCGAAATTCAGGGGCTAGCAGGGCTAACTCTTTGAGTACTTTACCAAGTTCTTCATAAGATGTACGACTCTCATCCTCCTCGTTGTCGATTTCATCTGGCATATCCAGGTAATTTGCCCAAAAACTCTTAGAATCATCCCTAATATTGATGAGTTCAACCCTTTTAATCGCTTTTAGCCTAACTTGCGCGCGTGCTGCTCTGGTATTGTAATCTGAGACAATCTTTGCAAGCACGCCGTATCGATAAATGTGCGATACCACAGGGTCTGCATCGTTGTCGCGCTGAAAACCCAGTAGCAAGATACCAGCATTATTGTTGAAAGCGTGTCGCAACGCATAGATTGAACGCGGTCTACCGAATTTGTAGCCTTTGGTATTATGAGGAAACAGCACTTCGCCTCTTAGAGCGACGAGTGCAGTTTTATTTTGCTCTTGCGTCAATTGCATAATGGATTTTGGCCAGCACTTTGTTGTTGCGTAAGTGCGTTGGGAGAGGGTAGCGCAAGATCGCCCGAAAGAGCGGTGCCTGAGCGCATTTTATGCATTGGATGCGCGGAACGAGCGCATACAATGCATAAAATAAGGCGCGAAGCCACCGATCATGAGGGAAGCTTGCGCGTAGGGGGAGACTTCCCCCCACAAAAAAGCAGAAGAATGTTTATAAATTTAAAGATGCCGTCGCAGGCTCTGCATCGGGCTCGGGTGCAGCCTCACCGCTATGCTCGATGTATTTTGCAAGCAGTTCATCAATATCGGCAAGTTCGCCTTGCTTGTCGATCATTTCGGAGGTGACTGTGATTTTTTTGACATTTTGGAAGTCGGGGGCGGCAAACATGCTTGGGAGCATGGCATTTTCAATAATTCCGCGCAGCCCGCGGGCTCCTGCCTTTTTTTCGAGGGCAAGCTGGGCGATACGGCTCAACGCGCCGTCACTAAATTCGAGCTCAATACCGTCGAGTGAAAAAAGTTTTTCGTACTGCTTAATCAATGCATTTTTAGGCTCTGTAAGGATTTTGACCAGCATTGCCTCGTCGAGGGGATGCAGCGTAGCACGCACCGGGAGTCGGCCGATAAGTTCAGGCAGCAGACCAAATCGCAGCAAATCCTCGGGCTGCATGTTCGCGTAAATGCTAGCCAAATCGGTTTTGTCCACAAAAGCCGTATCGCTGTTAAAGCCAATGGGGGATTTCGCAATGCGCCGCAAAATAATGTCCTCTAGCCCAACGAAAGCACCACCGCAAATAAAGAGAATATTGGTGGTATCGACGCTAATGAACTCCTGCTGTGGATGCTTGCGCCCGCCTTTAGGAGGTACGGAGGAGATGGTGCCTTCCATGATTTTGAGCAGCGCCTGCTGCACACCCTCGCCCGAAACATCGCGCGTGATTGAGGCGTTCTGACCTTTTTTGGCAATTTTGTCGATTTCGTCGATGTACACAATGCCCTTGCAAGCGCGGTTCACGTTCATGTCGGCTGCATGCAGCAGGCTAACCAAAACGTTTTCGACATCGTCGCCGACATATCCGGCCTCGGTGAGATTCGTCGCATCGGCTATGGCAAAGGGGACGTCGAGAATATTGGCAAGGGTTTGGGCGAGCAGTGTTTTTCCCGTTCCCGTGGGTCCGATAAGGAGAACGTTGCTCTTATCGAGCGTATAGCCCATGATTCGCGCCGAGTTGATGCGTTTGTAGTGGTTGTATACCGCGACGGAGAGCACTTTTTTCGCATAATCCTGCTGTATAACATGCTCGTTAAGCAACTCCATGATTTCTTTAGGCTTAGGCACATCAATATGAATTCCCGCGGGCTCCATGCCCGGAACATCAATGCCGTCATCGCGAAGTTCTATGCAGAAACGCTCCACGCATTCATCGCAAATAAAGTAATAGGGAGCCGTGATCAGTCGTTTGACCTCCGAGCGCGCCTTGTTACAAAACGAACATCTTAGGGTATCATTTGGGCCATATGACATCTACGCAAACCTCCTAAAAGCACCGTACGCGCCGTGAAACGGCGAGCGCTCTGGCTTTCAGATACTCAACATTATCACTAAAACAAAAACGACAAGCGTTTAAAGCCACCGCCGCTACGCTAAAGCTAGCACAAAAATCAAAAATTTGTAGTTATTTTCTCATTTTGAGTTTTGCGCGGGGGAAACCGTTTTTCTTTTGCAAAAAGAAAAACGGTTCCCCCCGCCCCCCCCCTCCTTCAATCGCGACACGGATGTCAGCGATTGGTCGAGGCCGCGCGCGAAGCGGCCACAGCCTGGACGGCTGTGGCACTAAAAAGAAAGCACTCTTTTAAGCACTTTTCGAATAAAATGTCATTTTATCTTCCACCTGCCTTATTTAATTAGCATTCTTAACTTGTGCATCTCTACAAAATATCTCATTTTGTTTAAAAATGTATCGAATTTGTAAAATTAAATTCGTTATTTCTAGCCGTGCAAAGCTCTCTTATTTTTGTACTCTCCTCGCAAGGTGCCGATAATAACGCGTTATCGCTTGAAGTGTACAAAAGTCCGAGTATGGCATCAATTGCGATGACAAAACAAAAAAAGTAAAGGCCAATGACAAAACTGGTCACTGGCCACGGCTTAGTGCTTCTAGCTCTTTGGCGGGATAAGTTCTTTGCTACGCGTAATAACTTCGTCGACTAAGCCGTATTCCTTGGCTGCCTCCGCGCTCAAGTAGTAATCGCGGTCGGTGTCTTTTTCGATGCGCTCCAGCGGTTGGCCCGTGTGTCGCGAAAGAATGCCGTTGAGTATCGAGCGCGTTTTTATAATTTCTCGCGCTTGGATGTCGATATCGCTAGCTTGCCCTGAAAGGCCGCCAGCCAGTAACGGCTGGTGGATAAGGACGCGCGAGTGCGTAAGGGCGTATCGCTTCCCATAGCTTCCCGCGGCTAACAAAACCGCTCCCATGCTCGCTGCCTGCCCCATACAAATCGTAGAAACAGGGCAACGGATGTGCTGAATTGTGTCGTAAATGGCAAGACCCGCGCTAACCGATCCCCCTGGCGAATTGATATACATCTGTATATCTTTTTCGGGATCCTCGCTCTCTAAAAATAGCAGCTGTGCAATTATGCTGTTAGACACCATGTCGGTTACGGCCGAGCCGAGGATAATAATTCTATCCTTGAGTAGGCGGCTGAAAATATCCCATGCTCGCTCGCCGCGATGGGTTTGTTCAATCACGTTTGGGAAAAATGTCATATCAAATCCTCAGTCATTATACAGCTATTTGCCAGAACACTCATATTAAATTCGGCGAACCTTTACTTTATACTAATGTTTGTTGCAGACTTCACCATATCAAAGGCTTTATTGCGTAAAATCTGCTCTTTCACAAAATTCGCCGCTTGCGCCTGCTTCAACCACTGTTTAATCTGATCGTCGCTCGCCTGCCCCAGCCACTTTTTAGCCTCATCAAAGATCTCATCTTCGTTGGCATCCAAGTTTTCTTTCTTAGCAATGGCATTGAGTATGCATTCTTCGTGGTAATCCACGCGATATTCTTCGATTTCCTCGTCCTTCATCGCCGACACAATACTCTTCATCATCTGTGGGTCAATCTGACGGTTCAGCATCTGCTCAAGCTGCAAGCGCAATGCACTCTCTGCACGCGATTTCACGTAGCCCTCAGGAATTTCCATCGGGTTTTGCTCACGAAGCTGACGCAAAATTTGGCGTCGTAAATTTTCATCGTCTTCTTTTTCTTGCTCGGCTTTAATCTCTTCATGCAACTTATCTCGCAGTTGCGCCAAAGTATCGGCCTTGCCCGTGTCTAAGGCAAAATCGTCGTCCAGCTCAGCCAAGACCCGAACTTTAATTTCGCTTACTTCCGCCGTCACAATCGCTTCAGCCACGTTGTCATCATCGGTCTTAATATCCCAGTGAATATTCTTCGCCTCGCCGACTTGTGCCCCTATCAGTGCAGCCTCAAAATCCTTCGAGATTCTACCTGAGCCGATTTCTACACGACGCTCGCCCTCTTGAACTAAGCTTTGGGCCGCATCGTTTGGCGCGCTCAACGTAACATACAACACGTCGCCGTCGCGCACGTCCTTGCGATCCTCGACTGCCGCAAGCGTCGCCATATCGCTTCGCAGAGACTCTAAACGCTCGTCCACATCCGCATCGCTAAGCTCGCGCGACTCAAGCTCCGCGGTCAAGGCTTGGTACTGTACGTCCTCAAACTCCGTCTTGATTTCCACCATAAACTGCGCCTTCAACCCACCATCATCGGTCATAGGCTCCGTCACATCCACCTCGCTGACATGCAGCAAATTCTCAAACGAAGCAACAGCCTCACTCGCCGCAATCTGCAATGCCTCACGCGCCGCATCCTCTCGCAACGACGCACCCGCTCGCTGGCGAATTATCGACGCGGGCACCTTCCCCATTCGAAAGCCAGGTAGCCGCAGGGTCTTGCGCGTCTCCTCGACCACACGACGCTCCAACGATGCAATCGCCGAACCCTCAACATCCAACATCACCATACGCTTGCCAGCGCTAATTTCCTCTACCTGAAATGCCATCTCTGCCTCTCAATAAAATTTCACCGAAAACGACACCCATCGTTTCCGTGCGCGGCATCGTAAGTACTTCAACGGATATCGTCAACTCTTTGCAAAAAATTCAAAGACATATACTCAACAGTTTTTGTATGGGCGGGGGGAAATCCCCCCGCGCGCAAGCTTCCCTTAAAATTCGCCAAGTGCCGCAAAATTTTGTGCGCTGTTTTCGCTAAACGCTCAACCAGCGCACAAAATGCGGCACTATGCGAATTTTAAGGGTGATCTCGCGCTCCCCCCTAGAGGCTTGGCAGCATAGCATAGTTGTTGCCTAAATTCCCTAAGAAAGCGCTAATGAATTTGTGACCAATGGCGATGCGATAGTTTGCTTTGAGCCCCTCCATGAATTCAAACAAAAAATAGTATTCTTTAGGGGGATAAATTTTACTGGCAATGTGCAGCAGAACCCCCTCAGCGGGTGCATCAAAGATACTTTTTTTTCTCTGAAGGCCTAGCGCATCCCTGTTGGCGCTATCCTTCTCAAAACCCATGCTTTTAAGCAGTTCTGCGCGCGTCTCTCCCCGAGCTCCCGCAATCGTCATGCCCATGACACGCTCAAATAAATAGGGCGAGAAGGCGACGTTTTCCCCAGCGGGCAAAGCCTTAAGCGCTTGCCATGCAAAGCGATTATTGGCATCAACCCACTCGTCGATAGTGCCATCGGGCAAAAGAGCTTCAGCCGCAGGCACCTCAACGGCTTGCACCGCTACGTCGTCTTTGGCTTGCACCACTACGTCGTCTTTGGCTGCCTCCTGTACAGAATCAATGGAATTGTTGCTGAGCGTAGGCTGTTCTGCCTTGGGTTGGCAGGCCAAAAACCATAGAGAACACAAAAAGGACAAGCACAAAATGAAAGGGTATCGCTGCATATTAACTCCTAAAGCTAGCACACCAAAAGCGTCGCTAATGGTAGCCTATCCGTTGCGCTGTAGTCAAGCACTAACGCTTCAGCCAGAGAAGCTCTAATTTATTGGGGCTACCGCCCCAAAGCTCGCCTCCGCTTGTGGGGCGCTGCCACACGCCCCAGCCAGAGTTCGTAGTTTTAAAACCCTTTTCCTGTATAACATATTGATTTTATTGACGTTTTCTTGAACACTCGCCTGACTTTCGTTATTTTTCTCTAGCTATTCTTTCACTATTTTTACATGAATCAGAGTCTCTCTTTAGCACTCTTAGAACCTTTCTTTAACGGTTTTTGTACTAGGCCAAATAGAGTAGCCTTGAAACTAGCCGCAACGGCGGCTCCTAGACCAAAATTACGCCACTTCCTTTTTTAGATTATCCTAAGATGTCAAAAAATTTTATAAAAGAACTACAAAACAGAATTTTACTTCTTGATGGTGCCATGGGTACGATGATCCAACGCTACGAATTGCAAGAGCGCGATTATCGTGGGGAGCGTTTTTTGGATCACCCCATCGATCTTAAGGGGAATAACGATGTTTTGGTTTTAACGCAGCCGCAGATTATCGCCGAGGTGCATCGAGCGTATTTGGAGGCAGGTGCGGATATTATAGAGACCTGCAGTTTTAGCGCGAATGCTCTGTCTCAAGCGGAGTACAGCTTAGAGCGCTATATTTCGGAGCTTAACCGCGCTAGCGTTGCCATTGCCAAGGCAGCGGTCGAAGAATTCTCGCTTAAGGATGGCAAGCCGCGTTTTGTAGCAGCTTCAGTGGGACCTACGAGTATCAGCCTTTCGATACCTGCTAAGCTCGACGACCCCATTATGCGCGAGTACGACTTTGATGCGATGGCTTCTGCATACTACGAACAATTATACGCACTTATTGAAGCTGGCGCTGATCTTATTTTGCTCGAAACTTGTTTTGACGCATTAAACACGAAAGCCGCAGGATACGCGGCGCGAAAAGTCATGCGCGATCTTGAGCGAAGCGTCCCTCTTATGATCTCGGCCACTATTGCCGACTCGGCGGGTAGGCTACTAACAGGTCAAAGCCTTGAAGCCTTTGTTGTGGCCGTTGAGCATCTTGAACCCGCGGTTTTGAGCGTAAACTGTGGCTTTGGCGCAGAAGAACTGCTTCCCTTTGTTGAGAGACTCAGCGCGTGTGCGCCTTGTGCTGTTGCTTGCTACCCCAATGCGGGGCTACCCGACGCTTCCGGCGAGTATCACGATGATGCCTTGATGATGGCAGAGCTTTTATGCAAGCTTGCTAGACGCGGTAAGCTCAACGTCGCGGGTGCGTGCTGCGGCTCTACACCAGAGTACATCGCGGTCATGGCACAAAAACTCCAGGGAATTAGCCCTCGCCAAGTCCCCAAAAGTAGCGCCATTACTCAGTTTTCGGGTTTAAACGTTCAAGCCTGCGAAGCCTCAAAAATGCTGTGGGTGGCGGAGCGCAGTAACGTTGCTGGCTCCCAAAAATTCAGACGTCTCATCGCCGAGAATAAAGAAGCTGAAGCCCTTGCCGTCACCGCGCAGCAGATGCAAGCGGGTGCCCAGATGATCGACATTTGCATGGACGACGCCATGATCGACGCCAAGCGCGCGATGCAACGCTTTTTGCGCCTCATCGCAGGTGAACCCGAAATTTCGCAATATCCACTTGTGATCGACAGCTCGAATTTTGAGCTCATCAAAAGCGCGCTCAAGGAGTGCCAGGGCAAGTGCTTGGTAAACTCGATCAGCTTAAAAGAAGGGGAAACTCTGTTTTTGGAGCATGCGCGCTGGGTGCGCGACTTGGGGGCTGCGATCGTTATTATGGCCTTTGACGAAGAGGGACAGGCCAGTACCACCCAGCGACGCATCGAGATTTTGCAGCGTGCTATTGAGCTTTTAAAAGAAAAAGCGAATTTTCCAGAACAAGAAATTGTGGTGGATCCCAATATATTAGCTGTGGGGACAGGCCTTGCCGAACACCGCACGCAAGCGATCAGTTTTATAGAGTCTTGTAAAATTTTGCTCCAAAAGTATCCCAAGATCCAAACTATTGGTGGGCTGAGCAATCTCTCCTTTGCCTTTCGGGGCAATAACACCGTTCGCGAGGCCATCCACAGCGTGTTTTTAGATTTGGCCAAAGACAGTCTATCGATGGTAATCGCCAACCCTCAACAAAAATTGGAGCTTGAAGATATCGATGCTGAGCTACGCGAGCTTATCGTTGCGCTGCTCATGAATACCGAAGACGCTGTTGAAGAAAAAATAATGCGATGGGCAGCAAAAAACAAAGCTCAGAGCAGCCATAAAAGAGATAAAAGCGACGCAGATCTTACGCACAAATCCTTGGTAGAGCGAATATATCACAGCTTTTTGAGGGCAGATACGAAACTTGTTTCGACTTTGATGGCAGAAGCGCTCGCGAAACACACTACAGCTCTTGCCGTTATTGAGGGGCCGCTTATGCAGGCAATGTCCAAAATTGGCGCGGAGTTTTCCAAAGGCGAACTATTCTTGCCACAGATTGTAAAGAGCGCGCGTGTTTTAAAAGAAGCGATTTCTTACCTTCCACTTGATGAGTCCAGTGCTAGTGCGCGCGTTAGCAAGAAAAAAATACTACTCGCCACGGTCAAAGGCGACGTACACGATATAGGCAAAAACATCGTTAAAATCGTTTTACAATGTAATGGCTATGAGGTTCTAGATCTCGGCGTAATGACGCCCACAGAGGACATTGTCCATACGGCTATTGCAGAGAGAGTGGATGCCATCGGCTTATCTGGGCTTATATCTCCATCGTTACTGATAATGCAGGAGCTTGCTGTGGCGCTAAGCGAAGCTTCCTGTAGCGTTCCACTTTGGGTGGGAGGTGCAGCGACGAGTAAAACGCATGCAGCCGTACACTTAGCCCCACAGTACCGCGGATACTGCGATCAAATAGGCGATGCATCGACGGTTCCCGTCGTTTTGGCCGAGCTCTTTGGGGCACAGGCGAGCGACTTTTTGGCTAAAACACGAAATGAACAGGCAAAATTACGTGAGGAGTACTACTCTCAGACGCGTCCGAGACTCCTAAGTCTTGAGGACGCGCGCGCACGCGTAAAGCTTAGCCCTGCTCCAACGTTTAGTGCCGATTTAGCGCTCGGTATCTATGATGTGCTTCTTAAACCCAGCGATCTACGCGACTATATTCCGTGGGCTATGCTCTCCCACAGCTGGAAGCTTTTGAGAAAAACGAAAAACGGTGCAGCTCACAACGAAGCGCAAAAGCTAGAAAATGATGTAGAACGTGCTCTCCTACGCCTAGAAGCTCTAGAACTTGGAAACACCAATCTGCGCTATGCTATATGCAAAGCTCAGGCGATAAACGAAGACATTCGTGTTTTACACGACGAACGCGAATACATTTTGCATTTTATTCGTTGCCAAGAAGAAAACTCACAGTTTTTGTGCCTCAGCGACTTTTTAGCTAAGGACGATTTTGGCGCATTAGCTCCATTCGTGGTTTCGTGTAAAATTCACAGCGAAGCTTTGCTGCAAGCACTCGCCTTTATCGACGACTCCCTCGATTACGTCTCGCTGCTTTTACAAAGTACAGGGCAGCTATTGGCGGAGGCTGCTAGTCGTTATTTTGGCAAAAATATCTTGGCGCCTTTGGGTAAACACATCAGACCCTCAGTAGGCTACCCGATCTACCCCGATCACAGCGAGAAGCAGACTCTGTTTACGCTTTTACGCGCACACGAAATAGGCATTGAACTCAGTGAAAGCTACATGATGAAACCGGGCGCCGCAATCTGTGCCCTCGGGATCTGGCACCCTGAGGCGAGCTATTTTAATCCCCGTTACGTCAGTAAAGAGCAAGTCGAAAATTACGCACAACGCAAGCAAATAAGTGTAGCCGAAGCCAAACGACAAATGGCTGTACTCGATTTCGAGGCTGACTAAAGTTTGTGGGGCGCTGCCCCACACCTCAGCATTACGTATTTCTTTTGAACTTTGCGCGGGGGGAACCTTTTTTTCTTTTTGCAAAAGAAAAAAAGGTTCCCCCTGCCCCCCCTCCAAAAAAGAAAACAAAATGGTACAGTTTTTTCTGTACAAACTGTGTGAATTTTAACTGAACTGATTGTTTTATTCTATAAAGCCGATGAGCGATTGGTAGGGCGCTGCCCCATGTTACACTTGCAGTGAAGGACAAGCACTTCATCCTCAAAAAAAAGACGCTTGACAATGCAAGCGCCTTTTTATGTCACGGCTAGTAGACTAGAGTACTTTTTGCCCAGCAAAGAGTATAGCCTTGGATTCCTTAGCAACAATGAAGTACATAAAGGGTTTGT
>JBBAEA010000015.1:0-35166 GCA_041656175.1 Bradymonadales bacterium
CGCTGCCACGTCGCTTGCGTGTTTCGGGTATTTGAGTTTTGCCGAGGGGGTAGCGCAAGATCACCCAAGGAATTCGCTTAGTGACGCATTTTGTGCGGCGGTTAAGCGATTAGCTTAAACGTTGCACAAAAAAATGCGGAACTTAGCGAATTATGCGGGAAGCTTGCGCGTAGGGGGAAACTTCCCCCACAAAAGTAAAAAACTTAAATATCGAATGATTCAGAGCTTCCATCAAAGAGACGAGCTTCACAATACGGCAAAAACAGATTATTGACTACAGGCGAGTGAAGTGCGCGATGGTTCGCCAAACTGAACGACAAACGAGGAATGCTATGAGTAGTGCGGGACGCAGTCATGTGTATGCAGTTGAGAATGCTTTGGAGGGCGCGGCGAGTGAGCAGATGATGGCGGTTGGGCGTAGGATTTATGAGCGCGGTATGAATGTTTCTTTGGATGGGAATTTGAGCATTCGCATGGATTCGGGACGCATTTTGCTGACGCGTTCGGGGGCGCATAAGGGCTACTTGAAGCGGGAGGATTGCATTGTTGTCGATCTTGCGGGTAGGGTTTTAGAGGGCAGCGGGCGCGCTAGCAGCGAGTTTGCGATGCATTCGCAAATTTATGGGCAGCGAGCTGATGTGGGGGCGGTGATTCACGCGCATGCGCCTTACGCTTTGGCTTGCTCGTTGGCGGGGATCGATCTTGCAAGGCTTTGGATTAGCATTCCGCCGATCCCAACAACTGCGTACGCGCGGCCGGCGTCAGAGGATAGCGCCAAGGTTTTGGAGCCATATATCGATAAATATTTTTGGGCTATTTTACCTAGGCACGGCGCTGTATGCTGGGGCGAGAACATTTGGGAAGCGTTTTGTAGGATGGAGGCTTTGGAGCACACGGCGAAAATTGTGCTCTCTGCGCATAGTGCCAATGCGGATTGCGATGTCATGGATAAAGCGCAAGAAAAAGAGTTATTTGAGCTTTGGGGGGGCTAGCTGGAGATTCAAGCAACCTTGAACTAAATAGTTCGGGTTTTTCATAGGGATATATTATGACAAAGCCGCAAGCTGTTGTAGCGATTAGCATCGATCAGCGAAGCATCGCGCTTAGCCTTGTTGATTCGCGTGGAGCGCTACACAATGAGAGGCTTGAGCACAAAATCGAGCGCTTTCATGGGCTCGCCAGCGTTACGCCGACGGCATTGTTCGCGGACATTAACAAGTTGATGCTGACGCTTCCCCCAAGCATCGAAGTCGCAGCTATCACGCTGAGCTCGCCGCAACGAGAAACGGCTGTACTACGCGGTGGAAAGGAGCAGTATTTTAGCCCAATTCTGTTCGACGCGCCCCTCAAGTTGGCAGCGAGCGAGCTTCCAGCGCATTACCAAAATTTGGGTTTGGGGAGCGTTTACGCGGAGTCGTTGCTGCGGCGTATTCGTAGCATTGAGCCAGAGTTTGCGCTCAATATGAAGGTGGGTATCGCTGGAGTTGGGGCTCTTGTTGCAGAGCATTTAACGGGGCGCTTCACTGATTTTTGCCGCTCCTTTGGTATGCCGTTTGGTGGCGATCCCGAGCATAAAGACATCATTAATGAAGCGCTTGGTATCGACGAAAACTTAAGCCAAGAGTATATATTGCAGGGTTCCTTAATCGGGTATTTGCGTCCAGAGCTTTGTGAGGCTTGGAAGCTGGGGAAGATTGCGGTTTATGCGGGCGGGGATGCGAAGTGCGCTGCGCTTTATGCGACAACGGCGAATCCCGTGGCTTGGGGTTTGAGTATGGGGTGGCGACCGTATTTGGGTTGGATGGCTTCAAGAGAAGCTTTTGCGACTTATAGTCTAAGAATTGCGGAAGCTGGGCTAGGGAGTTCAAAGGAGAGCTTAGAGTCGTGGGTGGAAAATGCGGAAGAACACAGCCGCGATGAATGGGCAGCCCTTATTTTAGCAAACTTTAGCGAGGAATATTCGATAATTAACGGTCCTAGCCAAAGTTTGAGCAGTTTCATCCATCAGTGGGCGCCACTGCATACGTCGTTTTTTACGCAGTTTTCTCAGCTTGATACAGCGCGTGTTGAAGAGTTCAAAGCGCCCGTAGGTAGTCGTGGTCTTCGCATAGTACCGAAAACAGAGCATCTCCAAGTTATTGGGCTAAGTGCAGGGCACAGTGCGGAATGCTTTTGGCGTGCACTTTTTGAAGCTTGTTTTTTAGAAACGAGACGTTTGCGCGAGCAGCTCGGTATTCGGGCGGCGGCTCCACCTCGTTTAGTGCTTGAGGAGCCATGGTCACTTGAGCTTGCGAGCGTCGCTTGTGATATTTTGGCCGAACCCCTTATTGTGATTCCCTATGCTGCCAGTACCTTATCGGCAATTGGCTCTGCTCTCGTCCTTGCGCGCCAATTAAATTTGCTCAAGCAAGATGCTGGCCCAAAAATCGAGTCTATTTACCTCGAACCCAGCGCGAGAGCAGCGGCTTATCAGCCACATTTTGAGGTTCACTGCCTTTTGCAAGAGCTCTTGGCAGCGATTTGATGGGCTTAGGGAAGCTCTGATTCATTGGGGCTACCGCCCCAAACCCCGTCCAAGGGCTTGCGCCCTTGGAACTCTTTTTTGTGTGTAGTGCATTGATTTTATTGACTTTTATTTTGAAAACCCGCCTGATTTTCTTGTTTTAATCAAGGGCATGTTTGAAACCTGCTCCTGCTGTTTTTGCTTTGATCAGAGCATCCTTAGCGTTGTATCGTTGTTGTATGCTAGGGTGGCGCGCAAGAAAGAATCATTGCGCTAAAAGCTAGCAGCTGTGTTTCTCTCGTGGTAAAATCGTGTGTCTTTGGGGGGGCGCGCGTGAGGTGAGTATGAAGATTGTAGTACAGAAGTATGGCGGTTCATCGGTTAGCTCGCTAGAGAAGATCGAGATTATCGCGCAGCGCTTGGTGCAGAAGCAAAACGAGGGCTGGCGAGTGGTTGTGGTGGTCTCGGCGATGGGGAATTCGACGGATGAGCTGCTCAATTTGGCTCGTGAAATCGTAGAGCAACCGCCAGCGCGGGAGCTTGATATGCTGCTGAGTACGGGGGAGCGAACGACGATGGCGCTGCTGTCGATTGCGATCCAGAAGTATGGGGCGCAGGCGATCAGTTTTACGGGAAGCCAGTCGGGTATTGTGACCAACGATTCGCATGCGCGCGCGAAGATTATTTCGGTGCGCCCTTACAGGATCGAGGATGAATTAGAGCGGGGCAAAATTGTGATTGTGGCGGGCTACCAAGGAACAAGCTACAAAAGCGAGATTACGACACTGGGTCGCGGGGGCTCTGATATGACAGCGATTGCGTTGGCGGGGGCGCTTGGGGCGCAGGCTTGCGAAATATATTCGGACGTCGATGGGGTGTATACGGCGGATCCCAAACTTGTGTTGGACGCGCAACGCATTGACACGATTTCGGCTAGTGAAATGTTGCTTTTGGCACAGCAGGGAGCGAAGGTTCTACACGACGAAGCCATTGCTTACGCTCGAAAACACGGTATCGCGCTGTATGCCAAATCGACGCTCAAACCGCATTCGGGGGGAAGCTTTATTCGACCTGATGGATGGCCGGAATACGCGCTAAAAGATGCTGAAATAAAGCCCGTAGCCATTGCGAGTGCTAAGCAGATATTGTTCTTTCGCTCGGTGGCTAACGATTGCATTGCTGTTATGAAAGCGATCGAAACTTACAAAGAGTGTATAAAAATACTTTCTATTCATAAGGGATGGCAGGAGTGTTCTGCGATTTTAGATGTATGGAATTCGGTATCGCCCGAGGCTATAGTCGATACAATAATGCAAAACGCTTCGGGAGCTGCGTACTGTTCGCTAGATTATGCCAACATTTCCTTGGTAGGACAAGATATTGGGCGAGAGTTCGATATAGTACAAAAAGCTTTAAAATTGCTTGATAGCATAGGCGTGCAACTTATATATTATGATGTTCAAGCAAATGCATTAAACTTTGTACTAGCACGTACGGAGTTAGTACAAGCATCGAACGCATTACACACTATGATTGTATAATTGTATGATACACTTTCTTTTTGTTTAAAATGCAATGATTGTTATATTATAACGAAAGAACTTTGCATAAAACACAAATAGTAAAAACATAGCTAGCGTAAACTCAGGAAAAACTGCGGTATTCAAAATAAAAGCCAGTAAAATCAATATGTTATACGCAAATTAGCTTCTAAGGGCGCAAGCCATAAAACAGGGTAGCCCAGATGGATGATCGATTATTTTTTAATATAGAAGAAGCCGTACAATGGGCGCAACATCGGGTTGTCGAGAGTTTTCTCAATTCGACGGGAGAGACGGAGCGCTTTACGGCGATTTTTGGAGATTTACCAAGCTTCGACGACCAAGGGCGCGAGGATGCGCTCATTGACCTCGCCTTGCTAACGCATGTGCTCTATAGCATTGCGGAGAGTGCAAAGTCGGTGGATCGCTTAGCGAGCTATGATTTTACGCAGCTACTTGAGCAGTGGCGAGTTTTAGCCGCACAGATGCGTTTAACGGGTGATGAGCGCTTGATGAGCTATGGTATCGCACTGTGCAGCGAAAGTATTTTATCGATTTGCGATGGGGAGGCGCACTTTCGCGCTTTGGGATTGGGCATATCGCTGCAAGCGGCGATGTCGATCTGGCGCATTATTTCCAAGCAACCGCTTCAAGAGAGCTACTTCATTATTCAGAGTGCTGTTGGTGTTGCGCCCCCCGATGACGAATCGCACCGACGCGCTCTTGCCCTATCGAAGGCGCCCGTGTCTTTGCAAAAAAGACGCTTAGAGCGCGCGCGCATGGAGCAGCGGCTGGCAGACTGCGATCGCGCGATGCAGGAGATCCTTTATCCGTATGCGATCTTGGGTAAAGATATCGTTATTGAAAGAACTATATCCTTCTTATACAGCGAGGTAGATGGGCGCTATAGTGAAAATTTGCACAAAGAGGAGAGTGCTGAGTTTTCGCTACAGGCTTTGATTTTTTTGCCCTATCGAATATTGGCGAGCGTTGTCGAGACGTTGAATGATGAGCATCGAAAGCGTTTGGAGAGCTTGCTTATGGAGCATCGCGATTGTGAGCAGGGGGCTAATTTTGTATCTTGGCTCCATGCACAAGCGGTGTTGGAGGAGGTTTTAAGTTTATTCTTGCGTGGAGAATTCGTTGCTATTCTCAATATTCGGGAGAAAATGCGAACGGAGCGCCAAACTGCCGTATTTTCATACTTTAGTGCGATGTCTTCTATTTTTATAGGGCGCGCTAGCAAGGCCTCTGCGATATTACAAAACTACGCGCTCAGCGACGATTTGCACGGCTTACCCTTGCCACTAGCATCAAGTTTTGCTGCTTTGCGCGCCTATCTTTTTGAGCGCGAGAAGCTGCACCAACTCGCCTGCGATTGCCTGATTACGGATTTATCGCGCGAGAAAATTTGCCCGAGTAATGCGTTGTATTTAGCAGAACTTTATGCAAAACCCGAGAGCATGCATGAAGCGATTAAGCACCTGGAGATGCTGATTTCGCATGGCGGGGCTTCGATTTTTGGCCTCGATCGTCTCATCGAGACGCGGCATAAAATTGCGCAATCATCCCTTATTTTGGCGCAATATTCGCAGGAGCCGGTTCCGCTTTTGGATTTAGCCATGGAATTTGGTGATACCGCAACGAAGTCACAGGCGCTGCAAATGTCACTTCGCGCTGGCAGCCCAAGTGATTATATCCTTTCCGAGCTCCAGAATATGGGCGAGTCTGCGGTCGAGGAAATCGCTGCGCAGTTGGCAATTTCGGAGTTGTCACCGGAGCATTACGATGCGCTTTATAGCTTAGCTGGCGCTCTTCGTGCAGCTTATCCCAAGTCTTTGGCCAGTGCGCTCGTGATGGCGCGCGCTCTTAGTGAGGATCCGAGTAGGGCGCTTGACCATCTGAACTTGGCTTTGGAGCGTCGCGAACTTAGCCGCCCGAGCGCCGAATTTATGGACATTAGCTTGCAGATTATATCGACGCTTAGCGAATTTGTGGGCGATCCCTACCTTGAAGCCAGCCTTATTGCGGCTCTTTATCAGCATTTTGGCACGACTAAGCCCATTCTCCTAGCCCTTATGAACTTGTTGCAAAATCAGGGTCATCGCGCCGCTGCGACCAAGGCCGCGTTCATGGATCGCTGTGGTGCTCAGGGTTTCCTCGAGTTGCTAGAATCGCTCAAGAGCACCGTTGAGCAGGGCGTGGACGATGCGCAAAAAAGCGATGAAGCGCCCAACGCGTCGACTCTCATGCGCCGCTATCCCTTGCTATTGCTACCTCCGCTCATGGCTCTGCCCTACGACGCCTACCTGCCCCTTGCTGCAAAACTCATGCAGTCGCCCCCCCCTCAGCGCGCGCAAACTGTGATGCCCGAGCCCGCGAAAGCCGCATGGGAGCACAATCCCCTCAGCAAGGCCAGTGATGCATTCGACGATAAACGTTAAGTTACAACGTAGTTTTTGCTTTAATATTTTGTGTTTTTTTGGTGACGGGGGGAAGTCTCCCCCCGCGTACGGGCCTCACTCAAAATTCGCCATTTGCCGCAATATATTGTGCGTTGTGTTTGCTATTCGCGCACACACCGCACAATATGCGTCAAAAGGCGAATTTTTCGCGGGGTCCCGTCCTCCCCCCTCTATAATGATGTGAATTGCAAACATCGATATTGTTGATAAAACTCTGCCAAATTTTTGGCCACCCACGATTTTAAGGAAGGAAGTTTATGCAAGCCCAGAGCTACGAATTTGGCAACATTAGCGTTATCAATGAATACGGCGAAGTTGCCGAGTTTGACGCCTTATGCAAGAGGATCGCGCTTTTGTTCGAACTTTTAGGCGAAAGCGACGCTGAATGCTGTATTTTATTAATCGATGATGCTGAAATTCGCGCACTAAACGCGGAATGGAGAGACGTTGACGCGGCTACCGACGTGTTGAGTTTCCCGATGCGGGAGGGCGAGGATGAGGACGTTGCTTTGCAATTGCCGCTTGGTGACATTGCCATCAGCGTGGATCGTGCAAAGGAGCAGGCTAAAGAGGCCATGCACAGAGAGCGGCTACTAGAGGTGGACGCTGCTTTTGGGGATGATTGGAGTGTGCTGGAGGAACTCAGTTTTTTGGTCGTTCATGGGGTTTTGCATCTTTTGGGCTACGATCACGCGACGCCCGAACAAGAGCGCGCGATGCGAGCGCGGGAGTTGGAGTTAATGGCTGCACTACGCTTAGATTAATGCGATGTCGATGGGGGGGGCAACGTGTTACTGTCGTTTGGCGCTATTGTCGGTGAAGCGGGGGAGTCGTTTGCGTGTCGGCAAGACTGGGGACAGTTGACCCCAGTTATATTTTGTGTTAAGCTTGCGCGTGAAATTTGGGCTTGGGGTGGGGGTGATTTAGGAGTGGTATGGCTGTACAAAAGCGTTTTGCGGATTACGTTTCACCGACAAAGATATCGTATTTAGATGGCAAGCCTACGACGATACATTTGCGAAAATGTCGCATCGTCTCGACGGGTAAAGTGCGCAAAGAATGGATATTTGAGCATGGCACGGTAACGGTTGGTTCGATGGAGGACAATGATCTTGTCATTAATGATGAGACGGTTAGCCGCTACCATGCGCAGATAGTTCAAGACAATGATGCGTACCTGCTACGCGACATAGCTTCTACGAACGGGAGCTTTATCAATCAAGTTCATATTAAGGAAGCGTATTTGTCGCCAGGGTGCTTAATCCGTTTTGGGAACTCGGAGTTTGTTTTTCAGCCCATGGATGAAGAGGTCGCGGTAGCGCCTTCGGCCGAGGAAAAATTCGGTGATATCATTGGTGGCAATGTTAAAATGCGAGAAATTTACAGTATTCTCGAAAAAATATCGCCAACCAATGCGACTGTTGTTATAGAAGGGGAGACGGGGACGGGTAAAGAGGTTATCGCGCATACCATCCACAAGATGAGTTTACGCGCCAAGAAGCCTTTTGTTGTTTTTGACTGCGGTGCGGTGCCAGAGTCCTTGATTGAGTCGGAGCTTTTCGGGCATGAGAAGGGCTCATTTACGGGTGCGATTATGACGCGCCAGGGTTTGTTTGAGCTAGCCCAAG
Organism: Bradymonadales bacterium; assembly: GCA_041656175.1. Taxonomy (GTDB): domain Bacteria; phylum Myxococcota_A; class Bradymonadia; order UBA4248; family UBA4248; genus JBBAEA01. The sequence goes on from JBBAEA010000015.1 coordinate 8,138, forward strand.
GGGGGACGATATTTTTGGACGAGTTGGGGGAGTTGTCTTTAGAGCTTCAGCCAAAGTTATTGCGTGTGCTTGAGCAGCGCGAGGTTAGGCGCGTTGGTGCGGCAAAGCCGATTCCTGTGGATGTGCGTGTGGTGGCGGCGACGAACCGCCGCTTAGAAGATGAAGTTCGTAACAACCGCTTTAGGGAAGATCTTTTTTATAGGCTATCGGTTGTGCGCATATTTTTGCCGCCCATGCGGGATCGGATCGACGATTTACCGCTTTTAGTAAAGCACTTTTTGAAGAATTCATCGTTTAACCGCGATGCGAATTCCAACCTCAAACTGCGTTCGATTTCGCGCGAGGCGCTAGATGCGATGACGCAGTATGAGTGGCCGGGTAACGTACGGGAGTTGCTCAATATTGTTGAACGCGCCTGTTCCTTGGCAGATGGTGACTGTATTGAGTTACACGATTTGCCCGAACATATTTCGTCTAAAGCGATGCCCGCGCCCGAGGAAGTGAAGTCGGAGCAAGAAGAGAGCGAGGGGGGGCCAAAATTTGTGGAAGTGCAGAATATCTGCTTCACTGAGTTTAGCGACAGACCCTTTAAAGACGCTAAAGAAGCGTGGTTGGCGAGCTTTGAGAGCGAGTATATTTTGTCTCTATTGCAGAGGAATAATTACAATATTTCGCAAGCAGCGCGTGAATCCGATATCGACCGCAAATATTTTCGTAAACTTATGAAGAAATACGACATTGTTGATGACGGTTCGAGTACGGATTAACGCTTTAAAGAGGCTTTGGGGCTAGCGCCTCAAAGCTCGTTTAAGGAAACTCTGATTAATGCAAAGCCCTCTTCAATCGCGACACGGCCACAGCCTAGACGGCTGTGGCACTAAAAAGAAAGCACTCTTTTAAGCACTTTTCGAATAAAATGTCATTTTATCTTCCACCTGCCTTATTTAATTAGCATTCTTAACTTGTGCTTCTCTACAAAATATCTCATTTTGTTTAAGACTGTATCGAATTTGTAAAATTAAATTCGTTATTTCTAGCCGTGCAAAGGTCTCGCAAAGTTAGTCATAAAAAGAGCTAATGAAAGTTAAGAGATTGAGCTGAGTTTTTAAAATAAAGTCAATAAAATCAATAGTCTACACGCAAAAACGGGTTCTAAGGGCTCAGTTCCTCAATTCCGACTACGATTTGCGCTGCACTCACGCAGGCTTGCGTTCGATTGCGCAAATCTAGTCTCATGAAAAACCTACGGTTTTTTTCTTGCTCGCATGTCACAAGCTCAAGCGAGCTTGGCTTGGACATGCTCACTGCGAAAGCGGGTCATCAACTCGTAAAACACTCAGTTTTACTCGTTTCGACCCCTTGGACGGGGTTTGGGGCGGTAGCCCCAAATAATCAGAGTTTTCCTATAAAAAATGCTCGCCGGGTTTTCCTTGCTTAGCTTGAGTGCTTGTGGGGGCTGTTTTTTGCGGCGCTCAGCGTGTTTTTTAAGGCTTCAACTCGAGGGGGTAGCGCAAGATCACCTGAATGAGGGCTGGCTGAACGCATTTTATGCGTTGGATGCGCACTGTGGGCGCATACAGCGCATAAAATTTTGCGTGAAGCCAGCGATCATGAAGGAAGCTTGCGCTAGGGGGAAACTTCCCCCCCAGAAGTCAAAAAATAAAGTTGTATGGGTGTTTGCGCAGTTTATGGGTGCAATTTGCGCGCAGCTTGCATCGAAGTCATAAGTGGGTTATGAAAAACGGGCGGCTGCCTGTCTTGTTGTTTACAAGTAACGCGTGGTGGCCGATGTTTTTATGGAAATGGTTTGTGGCGGCGCGTGTAAAGAGCAGTTCTTGCGAGGCGGCGCGTATTAAATTGAGGCGATAAGCATGCGAATTAACAAACATGTAGGATTTATCTTAGTATTTTTGCTCCTCTTGGCGAGCGCAGTGGCCTGCGGCCCCGTCATGTCGACGACCAATATTTCGGATGCGAAAGATGCGATTGCGAAGGCCAAAGCGGTTAATGCTGAGGAGTTGGCTCCCTATGAGTACACGAATGCGGTGGAGTATATGAAGAAAGCTGATGAGCTATGGGGTCACTCCAAGTTTGGCGATTCAGTTGACTATGCGAAGCGGGCGATCGAATTTGCGCAGGCGGCAGAGAAGAAGGCGCAAGAGGATCCGTGGATAAGTCCGTTGTCGAAGTTTCAGGCGGAAGCAGCGCCAGTGCAAGACACAGCTGGAGATGGTGTTGAGCAAGACACAGCTGGAGATGGCGTTGAGAGTGAGAATTAGTCGATTTGCGGTAAAGATTAACGAAACCTTATGGTTTTTCTGCATAAGAGTGTGATTATGTTGAGTAAAAAGACGATATTTATGAGTAAGAAAACGGCGGTTGCTGGGCTCTTGTCTGTGGTAGCGGCGTTGATGTTGGCTTCGCTGGGCTGTGTGGATGCGAACAAGTTAAAGGCGCAAACAAAGCAGATAAAAGAAACAGCGGAGCGTATTGAGAGTCCGGCGTATCGCTGCGCGCCTAAAGAATTTGCTCTGGGTAAGGCTCACGGCGAGTTTGGTTCGATGGAGCTTGGCGATGGGAATGGGCGACGAGCCGAGGATCATGTGGTTTTTGGCTACGCGCATATGCAAGATGCGGAACGGATTAGTTCGCATCCAGCTTGCCAAGACGGAGCTTTGAAGGATCGCGATCAAGACGGGATCATCGACTCTGAGGATCTCTGCCCAGATGTTCCGGGTGTAGCAGAATACAAGGGATGTCCCGATCCCGATCCCGATAAAGACAGTGTTTGTTCGATTTGGGTGTCAGAGGCTGGTTTAATTGGTAGTTTTGATTGCCAAGGTATGGACCACTGCCCGGATACCCCTGGAGAATTGGCTTACAGCGGTTGTTCAAACCCCGATACGGATAGCGATGGTATTTGTGATCCATGGGTAGAGAAGCTCGGGTTTTTGGAGAAGTTCCCGGGTTGCAGCGGCTCTGACCTGTGTCCGACCGTTCGTGGCGTGCCCGAGTTCAAGGGTTGCCCCAACCCAGATCCCGATAGGGATGGCGTTTGTGACCCGTGGGTTAGCGAGATGAATATGCTAGGCCAGCTATCAGATTGCCAGGGTTCGGATAAGTGCCCGTTTGAGAAGGGTGTTTTAGAGGAAGATGGTTGCCCACCGCCTAATAAGTACCTCGTAGTCACAGAAGATCGCATTGAGCTCAAGGAGCAAGTGTTCTTTGCAACGAATAAGACTAAGGTCTTGAAGCAATCTGAGCCTCTACTTGATGAAATCGCCAAGGTTCTCAAGAACAACCCGACCATACACATCCGCGTTGAAGGTCATACAGACTCCAGCGGTAGACATAGGAATAACGTCAAGCTCAGCCAGGGTCGCGCAAAGAGCGTTGTCTCTGAACTGATTAAACGTGGTATTGAGAAGGGTCGCATGGTTAGCGAGGGCTTTGGTCCTGACCGACCGATTGATACCAACGATACACCGGAAGGTAAGGCGAATAACCGTCGCGTTGAGATTCACATCACTTCGAGATAGTGCTATTCACTTCAGCTAAAGTTGGTGTTATAATGACGTAGCGCTCAATGCCCTACTGCTCATTGAGTGGTAGGGCACTTTTTTTATCTGTGAAGAGCTAGGTGTAGGCAATTTAATACAAGTAGAGATGGTAAAACGATGAGAAGATTACAGTATTTTGTACTGCTTTGTTGCGTCGCAGCCCTGACGCTCTTAGGTGGACACGCCTATGCTCAAAGTAGCGCTAGCCTCGTCTCGGAGCTGAGCAAGGAGGCGATGCAAGAGTACGATTTTATGGAGTTTGCGGCGGCGGAGGAGAAAATCTCACAAGCTATTGCCATCATTGAAAAGGAAGGCCTCAAAGAAGCCTACACGGCACAAGTTTTTTTGGCCCAAGCTATCATTAGTTATGGCTATCTCAAAGATAGCGCAAAGGCTATAGCTGAGGAGAAGGCGTTTAACTCCTTCGTTCGCGCGGTTGCCATCAACAGGGATGTCCAAATACCCGCCGATTATAGGAGCAACGAGCTTGAGGTGATTTTGGAGCGAGCACGTAATACCGTGGGGACAACGAGTGTTGCGAGCATCGTAAAAGAGCCCGAAGTTATTCATACAGGTATTTCTTCGACTCAACCATGTAAGCCGCTTACCGTCGAGGCAATAGTGCCGGTGCATCCCGACGTATACCGCATCAAACTGTACTATCTCTCCGACAGCGATAAGGAGTATCGCTCTATAGATATGACACCCTCAATTCAAGAGCCAAGCCTCTTCTCGGCGACTATCCCCTCCAGCGAAACGGACGCGAAGCAAATAAAGTATTACATCGAAGCTCTTAATCGCCAGAACCAAGCGGTTGCGTCGGTGGCCTCCTACGCTGAACCGTTCATCACCGTTACCGTTGGTGAGTGCGAGAAGGAAGATTTGGGCTACGGGGATCCTATATTCCAGCTAAGCGCCGTCGTGGGAACAGGTTTTGGTGTGGTTAAGGGAATGACAGAGAATTGCCACAAGGACACGAGGTGTCAAAAAAATGAAGGCCCCGTGTTTCAAGGCGTGGGGCTTGGAGTGGCTTCTGTACCGCTTTTTGTGCGCGCGGATTTGGTCTTTAACCTTCCCAAGAGCTTCCAAGTTGGCGCATACGCGCGTATCCAAATTATTGACTTTGCCTATATGTTTGGTGGCTTGGTACGCTATGTATTCCTCAATCAACCACACCGCCTCTACCTCGGCGTTCTGGGCGGCTGGGGGGATGCTACGGCTAAGATTAATTTAGGGCCAAAGTTCCAAAACTTCACCGACGTTTACCGACTTAAAGGCCCAGGACACGCTGGTTTGCAGTTCGGCTTTATGTGGAGTTTTCACAAAAATATTGGCTTTGTCGTCGATTTAACGGCGCTCGTTCACTTCCCGACAAAGGTCAACTTCCAAGCGGAAGTGGCTATTGGACCTTTCATCCAATTTTAATCTGTTTTTAGTAATTGCAATCGAATTTTTTTAAGATTTGCATCGATATTGCCAATAAAAAACGTTTTCTGTTTCTTGGCTTTTCTTTAGATTTAGGGGTATCATGGTTCTTGACATTCAAGCACAGGATTTATCGAAGTATTGCACCTTGGGTATAGGTTGTGTTGCTCAGCGTTTTGTTGCAGTCAATGACTTGGAATCCCTAAAAGAAGCGATAAAGCACGCTAAAACCGAGAATATACCGTATTTTATTCTGGGTGGCGGCAGCAATATGCTTATCAACGATGAGGCTTTCGAGGGGCTAGTAATCCATCTGCAAATGGCGGATATACAGTTTCTTGATAAACATCGCGTCGAAGTCGATGCGGGGGCGAATTGGGACGACGTCGTTGTTGGGACATGCGAGCGAAACTGGGGTGGGCTCGAGGCGATGAGTGGGATACCTGGGAGCTGCGGGGGTGGGGTGGTGCAAAACATCGGTGCATATGGTCAAGAGATTTCGGAAGTTATCGAGTTTATCGATATTTTAGAACCATCGGATCTCAGCGTGAAGCGCATAGGCGCCAAGGATATGGAGTTTAGCTATCGACACTCTCGCCTTAAAGGCCAAGTACAAGGGCCGATAGTTTTACGTGTTGGCCTACAACTTGCACCCTACGACGCGCAAGCGGCCAAAGCGCGCAGCGAAGCGCACGGTTTTCGCTCCCTGGCCATGATGGATATGCGTAACGCCTCCCAACTGCGAAAACATGTGCTCAACACGCGTCAAAGCAAAGGCATGGTTTACGATAGCGCTGACGTCAACACCCATGGGGTGGGATCGTTTTTTACCAACCCCATCGTCCCCGAGATGGACGCCTCGCGCTTGAGCGCGCAATACGTTTGGCGCAGTCACGTATCTGCAATTGGCGGGCTCAAGGATAACAAAGCACAAACCATACCGATGTTTCCTGTAGAGGGCGGGGTAAAGCTGTCGGCTGCGTGGCTCATTGAGCAATGCGGCTATGAGCGCGGTTATATGAGCGGACGCGCAGGTTTGTCCCAAAAGCACTGCTTGGCCATCACGAATCGCGGTGGGGCGAGCTGCGCTGAAGTGATAACGCTTGCATCGGCTATCGCGCGAAAGGTACGCGATAAGTTCCGCGTTTTGCTCAATCCCGAGGCGCTGTATTTGGGAACTCGTGGAATTGAGCCCATGCCGCTAGACCTCGATTCACATCGTGAAAGCTCTGGTGCCGATAATATCGGTTTAAAGATATAATCATGAATTTTATTTAAACATTCAGGCAGATATGCAACGAAGTATTTGGTTATTTTTGAGTTTGGCGATTTTTAGCGTCGCATGCACAACAACGCATACACCGCCGCCGTCCGTGGCGACGCATAAAAATATGGAGAAGGGTGCAGATAAGAGCGGTGAAGCCGAATTGCATGAACCCATATCGATTGCGACGCATTGTCATTGGCCAGAGCTTTTGCCAAACGGCGAGTTTCCTCAAGTATTATCGGTGGTAAGCGGAACGGACGACGGCGTGTGGGCTGAGGCGAAGGGCTACTTGTTTATGCCGCTTGAAGATGTCGTTGCGCGCTTTAAAATTGCGGACGTTGTGGCGCCAGTGCATATGACCGACAACTACACGCTTGAAAATTACAGAGAGAGCGATGGCGTTACAGAGTTCGATTTGCGCTTAGTGGTAAAATACATATTGAGTGTCGAATTCGTTTTGACTTGGAGCATTGAGCCCTTTAAAGAGAACGGTAATCCAGCCTACGAAATTATTGCGTACAAGAGTAGTGGAACTAAGCATATTAGCGAAATATCCCACCACATCCTACTGCGAAAACTCGAGGATAATCTTAGCAGCATTGAATTGCGCAGCGTTACGAGAGCGGCGATGGACAAAGAAGAAGAATCGCGCGAATACGTTGAAGGTTTGTTTGAACGAATATTGAATAGATAAAACTTTGAGTTCTGCAAGCCCTAAGGATGCTCTGATTGATGTAAAAACAGTAGGGGGTAGGTTTCAAACCTGCCCTTGATTAAATCAAGAAAGCCAATAAAATCAGTGCCCTACACACAAAACCGGGTTCCAAGGGCGAAAGCCCTTAAACGGGGTTTGGGGCGGTATTCCCAATTAATCAGAGTTTTCCTAAAAAATTGAGACTTTTGCACGGCGATCTAGCCCCAAAAAGCTGGAATGCTTTTTGCGAAGGGGAATTCCTTTTACAAGGGCTACGCCCTTGCACCCAGTTTTTCCAACAAAGTGTTTCACGCTTTGATGGAAAAACTGGGCTTAATAAATATGGAGATCCGCATCATGGAAAAGTACTCAGCTGAATTTAAACTCAAAGTGCTCTCAACTATGTAAGAGAACGAACTATCATATCTGGAGGTTTCGCGTCAGTTTGGGATTACTGGCAAGCATACCGTTTCAGACTGGCATAAGATATATATGGAAAGAGGGAGTTATGGCTTTTTGGCGGTAGCAAAAAGTGACAAAATAGTATATCAAGAGACAAGCCTACGAAATCCGCCAAGTTGGGCACGAAGCAAGAATGCGAAAGAATTAGACATAGAACCACCTAGCCAAGAGCAACGAATCTTGCAGTCATAGTGTCGTTGTTGTGGATGCGTACAGAAAAAACTTATCAAACTCCAAAGAATTATACCAGAAACGCTTTTAGCTCTCCAGTGTGAAGCTAGATGCAGAGCAAACTCACAAATTGATTCGTGCACACTGGAAGATTGAAAGTGGGCTTCACTATGTGCTTGATAATGCATACCATGAAGACACCAGTCGGCTAAGAGAAAAAATCTTGGCCACAAAGATGAATATACTGCGACAGTTTACTTTGAATATCCAAAATTGTACAATGGTGATAGGCACTCTTTAGTGAAGAGTAGGTTCCAGGCAATCCTTAGGCCAGACTACCGAATGGCACTGCTTTCCAACGCTTTAACTAGGAAATATGCCCCTTAGAGAACTTTGCGCTTGCCCTGGGGTGATCATGGCGATCCATTGAATACACCAATGCGTGTGCGGGGCGCAACTCGTGTGCACGTAGGATCTCATAAAAATCAGATGCTAAATGCTTTTGCTCCTTGGGGATTTTCACACAACTCGCGAACAGGAGAGAATTATGTTGAGTGCTTTTTCGCGGCTATTAATTCCAATGCATATAACGCTAGTTATTGCCCTTATACTTTGCTCTTGTCATAAGCCAAAACAGGTGCAGCACGAGGACCCAATCGAGGTGCAAGATGAGGCGCTTGCCAGTGATCTTTGCGCAGTGTCTGGCGGGCGAGCTTTGTGTGGATGGTAAGTGCCTTTGCGGTGGGCTGGAGCTAGATCGCAGTGGTAAGGGCACATTGATGTGTACGCCAGAGGGCTTGAATTTGTGCGGCGACGAGATTTGTGTTGCCGGTGAGCGCTGTGATTGGATGCCAACGACAGAGGGCAGGCAAAGCTTTGCATACATCAAGGAGCCTATGCCGTGGGCACCGATAAATCGGATGCGCTTGACTTGTTTTTGTGGCAAAAACACTGGGTGTGGGCCTGGTGGAAGCTGTGTTGAGGGGCGCTGCACTTGTGGTGGCGTGACTTGTCAAGACGAGGAGGTATGTATTGGGGGGCGATGTCGCGATTCAGATTATTGGAACATTAGGCGAGTTTTCAAGGAGGATGAGGATGATAGAAGGGCAGAGTTGCTAGCCAAGGGGACTCGCTCCCTGTACAATAATAGAGGTCTGTGTAAAGAAGAACAATGTCCCTGTGCGGAGACGAGCTGTACTTATGGGGAGCAGTGTCTAGAGGGTCAGTGTGTCTGCGGTCACTCGCTGTGTTTGGGTGAGACGCAGTGTAGACCGGTCTTAGTGCCTTGCACCTGCGGGGGCGACATTGTGGGTTGGGCCTGTAAATGTGGAGACGTTTTTTGCAACGGTGGTGGGTGCAAAAACGAGCACTGTGTATGCGGCACGCAGGAGTGTCGGCCCGGTGAGACCTGTGTTGAGGGGGCGTGTGCCTGCGGTCCTTTGGGTGAGCGGTGCGTGGAGGGGGAGATTTGCGAGCATGGGGAGTGCCGTTGTGGGCGCCACCGCGCTTGCGGCGAGGGGCGCTGCGTCGATGAACGCTGTATGTGTGGTGATAAACTATGCGAGAAGGGGGAGTTTTGTAAGGATGGACAATGTGAGTGTGCTGGCGGGAACCGTTGTGGGGCTGGGGAATTGTGTTACAAGCATGAGATGGAAGACGATGGAGACTATCACTGCATTTGCGGCGCCAAATCTGTTAAACTTTCGTTCTACAAAGATTGGTATCAAGCCCATTGGGCCGCCTTTATGCCCCTAGGGTGTGGCGAAACAGGCCGCTGTGACAACGAATCCCTATGCGTGTGTAACAACAGCGACAAAGCCTGCGTTTTGGGCTCAAGCTGTGTGAATGGAAAGTGTGACTGTGCCGGGAAACAGTGCAATGAGCATGAGATTTGCTACGAAGGTGAGTGCGTGTGCGGCATCGACTACGACATTACGGCTCTTGTTTGCGGTGATGGCGGGCAGTGTGCGGCACCGGAGCAATGCCGATGTGGCAGGAAACTTTGCCGCCCCTTTGAAACATGTGTTGGCGGTCGTTGCGATTGTGGTGGGGTTCAATGCTCGCCCTTTGAAAGCTGCAATATTGAAGGCAATTGCGTCATAGGACTAAGCAACGACAACATTATTGGCTATTCTTGTCGAGAGGGTGGAAAGGCCGTAAGTGAGACCCAGTGTCAGTGTTCAGGCACCCTTTGTGAGCCTGGACAAGAATGTAGCGATGGGATGTGTAACTAAAAAGGGATATCATGAAAACCAGCTCAATGTTTAACGAAAGGTAGGGCTTATGCCGTGGATTGTGCAGCCAACGGCAATGTTTGCGCGCTATACTACACCATCAACAAAAGCTATGAACTGGTCGATCCCAAGCCCATATGCTTGCCCTTCTCCAATTGCTGTGCCACCGACGTGTACGTAAAACGCCGATTGCTCCATCGATTGCATCCCAGAGGGCTACACCAGCAGCTGCTATGATAATTACCTTTACAAGGACGAATGCCGCCCCCTAGGTGACGGCATATATGGCTTGGGACGACCTGAGTACAGCTGGTGCAATGTCTGCTCAGATGACTCTTACTCAACGGAATGCTTGGATTGATGCCAAGTACCACGCTCTTTTTGTGTGGGGGAAGTCTCTAGGGCAACCGCAAAGTCGTCAAATCAATATTTTTCAAGCTTATTTTTTTGTGGGGGAAGTCCCACAATTTGCTCTATCCTTTGCGCTCGCCCTAGGTTCCAAGGGCGAAAGCCCTTAAACGGGGTTTGGGGCGGTAGCCCCAATTAATCAGAGTTTCCCTAAAAAATTGAGACCTTTGCACGGCTAGAAATTGTGAATTTAATTTTACAAATCCGATACAGTTTTAAACAAAATGAGACATTTTATAGAGAAATATAAGCTAAAAATGCTAATAAAATAAGGCAAGGTGAAGATAGAACGACATTTTATTCGAAAAGTGCTTAAAAGAGTGCTTTCTTTGGGGAAGGGGGGGTACGGGGGGATACATCTTTTCTTTGGCACAAAGAAAAGGGTTTCCCGCCTTGCAAAGCTCTCAAATTCTAGGATTAATAAAACTTCGTATCGCTCGGATCGCGGTCCCACTCGCTGAAGTCGGCGGCTTCTTTGTTGTAGGCTAGCCCGATGAAGGCCTCAAAGCCTTTGATGGGACGCAAGTATTTGGAATAGTGCGAGCGATCACTGAGGTTTCGCAAGAGCAAATACACGCGCATGCGTCGTTCAACGATCGAGAACATCACCGCGTTAGCGTGAACTGCCGCGGTCTTTACACCGTAAGAAACACGCGTTGGGGAGAGGTAGTGGTAAAAAGCGCTGAACTCGAAAGTTTTGAACCACGATACGCTCGCAAAGAGACGCAGGTCTTGCTGGTAAAGCCCAAAGACGGGCTTAGAGCTATGCATGGTGTATCGGTAGGCATAATCAAGCTGTAGCTGGTAGGAAAAGCCATCTACTGCATGGCGAAAATCGCCGTGTAAGTGGTATTGCAAAAACTGCTGGGAAGCCAAATTTTGATATGAATAGTAGTAAATCGTTTTAGGGTAGGGGGCTATGCGATCGTGGTCTGAAACAAGCGAGAGCTGGCTCTTGATATTTAACGCCGCGTTTGGAAAATCAAAATTATCCTGATACCCCATACCGAAGCGCATACGCGTGGCTGGACGCAATTGGGGATTCCCATCGAGGTACTCGTGCTTTCCGTAAAGTTCCTCCAAACTCGGTACGCGTCGCTCCAAAGCGCTCAAAATTTGGAACTGCCAAATATCGAGTTTAAGCGCCGCGTTTAACTCGTGGGTGCCAGCGCGGAACTCAAACTGTAAGGGCGCCTCCTTATATTGTAGGTAAAATACGGCGGCGTGATCCTTAAAATCATACCTTTGACGCCGATCATGATAGCCGCGAACGTTGTTGTAATTGATGCCTACTTGTAGCTGATTGAGTCGATAGGAAAAATCAAAAAAAAGGTTGCGCTCATATAGGCTTTCCCGCAACTCGCTGAAGGAGAGCATGGGGTAGGGGTTGGAGTACGCTTGCTTTGATCTTGCGTAGCCAAGCGTAAGATAAAATCGTTTGACGTCAAAACTATAGGAAATAAGGAAGTTCTCTTCCCGCAACCTCGCGCTCTCAAAGCTAGTGGGTTGCTCAACATCACCCAGCACTTTGTGCTTTGCATTCCCAATAACGTGGCGCAGCCTTCCAAAGGGCATAACGACGTCCTTGCGATAGGATACGCGGTAGAGTTCTCTATCTATTTTATAGCTCTGTTTTCGCGAATAAAAATCATAGCTGTGATCCATGCTGTCGAGATCGATGAGAAAAGTCGTTGATGGCGAATATAATTCGACGTTGGAGCTCTTTCCCAGCATAAAATGATAATGCGTATCCCGTACTTGGCGCGTAACACGCTCATCGCGCAGCGGTGAGACCCTACCGCTGTAAGACGAGTTGAGTTTGAGCCCACCACCATAGCGTATTACTTTTTCATCGTCGTGTAACGGCGAATGCGTGATGGGCTCGATTTCGGGGTAGGCTATTTTTTTATTTTTAGCGCTTATACTGTGCGAGATCTGCCCATCTTTTTCTTGCGCCCATGCGCTGCTTGCGCAGTATAGAAAGAGGAAAAGGATGAGCCAGAATCTCATAGACCTAGTTCAGATGGCTTTACTTTGTAGATGCTAGAATTCAAGGTGCAAAGCACATAAAAAACCGATTCATCGCTGTCGTAAAACAAATCAATGGGACCCGAATGCTCCGGAAGAGCCACCGTTTTTTTAGCGCTGATGCTAGAGTTATTGAAGTAAACGACGACAAGATTGCCGTTATGTTCATAGAGCTTGCTCATACCTTGCTCTTTGGAATGCTCGATCGCATTGAACAGGAGGCCATCAAAGCTAAAGTAGCCATCCATGGTTCCAGTCCCGATGTAGAGCGTTTCTGCAATAAGGACGGCGTTTCCAAATGCGCCTCGCAGTCCGTCGGCTTTGTAGTGAAAAACACTTTTAGCATTCAACTTATCGTCGTAGACTTCTACACAAGAATCGGATTTGGGTTTTGTGGGCGGCTCTGAAAAATCGAGGTCTCCCCCAGATATAACGTGAAGCTCTCCGCCTTTTTTGACCACAGACTGCGGGTTGTTACATTGAGACTCGACCTCAATGACGAGATCGAGATCTCTAGTAAATTTAGCTATTGAACCATGTTTTTCGGCCGTAAAATCGCCTGAATATGTCACGTAGATGTGATCATCGATATAGGTTAAAGACGAAGGGTTTTTTCCCTTATCATGGCTCTTCATGAGTTCTCGTTTCTTATACATAAACAGCGTATGCTCGCCATTTGCGCTTACGAGCAAATTCTCCCCAAGCACCATCATCTCGAAGGGCATTGCGCCTACCCCGAGATCGATATAGACCTCCTTTGTGAGAGCATCTTTAATTTGGTTCGTCCCCGAAACGAGCACGAGTAAGCGACCGTCGTATTTGAGCAGGCTATTGGAATAGTCTCCAAAACCAGAGCTGAAAAGTACAGGCCCCGCTAATTCATCGTCTGAATCCTCGCAGCCAAAAAAGCTAAGTGCGAAAACCATCGAAAAGGCCAGAAAAAAGATCTTCTGCACGCCCAGTAATCGCAAAGCAGCTTTAAAACTTCGTTCGAATAAATTTGTCATTGCTAAAGATCCCTCAATACAACGAAGTAAATGCACTCATAAACCATAAAAGCTTCTAGTCCCCCATAGAACTGTCATGCATCTATAGCGTTTCCATCGCGCTGACAAGGGCTCCAGCAGCAGCAAAACACTTTGCAATTGACGTAGTCGTCATATAGGCTGGAACTGTAACGATTTTGTTTTCAATATCGCTATGGGCTTCATCGGCCGCACAAACTACGTGTTTGGCGCCCATTTTCTCAATAGTGGCAGCCGTTTGGGCATCATCCCCGATGCTTACGCTAACACCGTTTTTTCCAAACACGCGAGCCGCGATAACAGGCGAAATACACATAAAACCCATGACTTTCTTGGCCGCGTGCGCCTCGATCAAAATACGCTCTAAGTCGGCATCAATCGTACAATCTGCGCCTTTTTGTGCAAAATCACAAAGATTCGTCGCCGCGCCAAAGCCACCAGGGAGCAATATAGCGTCAAAATTAGCGACTTTTAACTCCGAGAGAGCTGCAATCTTTCCTCGTGCGATTCTCGCCGATTCGACCAAAACATCCCGTCGTTCCTCGCTGCTTTTGCCCGTTACGTGGTCTACCACCAAGGCCTGCGCTTTTTTAGGCGCAAAACACTCCGCGCTATGTCCCCTCATATCGAGTTGAATCAAGGCGCTGGTCGCTTCATGAATTTCGCTTCCGTCACGTACACCACAACCACTCAAAATTACTGCTACTCTCATTTTTACTCCTTAAATGTTGCGAGTCGCCTCTGGGCGATGCTCCCAATCATAAGGCAAAAAAGCGAAGTTTCAAGTCGACAGGGCTGTGCAAAAATCTCCCCGCTCTCCCCCCCCCCGAAAAAAGATTGATTTTTTTGCGTTCATACGCATATAGGGGGCGCCACGAATTGGCGTGGCAAAATCGCACAAAATAGGAGCAATTCCATGAAAATATGTGTTTTTGACGCAAAAACTTACGATAAACAATATTTTGACGAAGAAAACAAAAATTATCGCTACAAAATAAAGTATCATGAGGCTAAGTTGAGCGCCGACACCGCCATGCTGGCCAAGGGTTACGACATTGTTTGCCCCTTCGTAAACGACGACATCAATGCCGAAGTTATCGAAACCCTACACCAACTCGGCGTGAAAGCCATCGCCATGCGCTGCGCTGGCTACAACAACGTCGACGTCCGCGCCGCCTTCAACAAGCTCCCCATTCTCCGCGTTCCCCGTTACTCGCCCTACGCCGTCGCCGAACACGCCATGGCCCTGCTCCTTACCCTCAATCGACGAATTCACCGCGCCTACATCCGCACGCGCGACTCCAACTTTGCACTCACGGGCTTGCTCGGCTTTGACCTTCACGGAAAAACCGCTGGCGTCATCGGCACAGGACAAATTGGCCGAGTTTTTATCGATATTTGTAAGGGTTTTGGAATGAATGTTCTGGCATATGACCCATTTCCTGCCAAAAATTCAAACTTTGAATACGTCCAAATCGACGAAATTTTCAAAGAATCCGACATCCTCTCCCTGCACTGCCCGCTCACTCCCCAAACCCACCACATCGTCAACGAAGAGCGCCTGCAAATGATGAAGCCGAGCGCCATTATCGTGAACACTTCCCGCGGCGCCCTCATCAACTCCGCCGACCTGATCGAAGCCCTCAAAGCTAACACCATCGCCGGCGCCGCCCTCGACGTCTACGAGGAAGAGTCCGACGTCTTTTTCGAGGACTTCTCCGACAAAGTCATTCAAGACGACCGCCTCAGCCGCTTGCTCTCCTTTAACAACGTCATAATCACCTCCCACCAAGCCTTTTTCACGCGCGAGGCCTTGCAAAAAATCGCCCAAGTCACCTTCGAGAACTTTCGCCAAGTCAAGGACGGCGAGTACCTCCAAAACGAGGTCTGCTACCGCTGTGGCACCGATTCAAACGTCTGTCATAAGCGTGATGGAAAAAATTGTTTTGATAGCAAAACCGCAGTTTAGTGCTGTTTGGAATGTTTTTTAGGGGGCGGGGGAAGTTTCCCCCTCGCGCAAGCTTCCCGCAAAATAAGCTAAAAGCCGCATTACGCTGTGCAAAGTTTTGGCTGTTCGCCAAACCTTTGCACAGCGTGCGGCTTTAACCTTCTTTTTTGGGTGATCTTGCGCTACCCCCTCAAAATTGGCACAAAAACTCGCCCTGAGCAAAAACAGCAGGCCAGCGTCGAATTAAGTCTTTTTTTCCGCTTTTCTTCGCGTAATAAAGTAGTCAATGCTAACGCGACCTGGCCCCATAAAAAACAAGAATGTGTATGATGCCATATACATAATAGCAAGTTCTCTCGCCGTTTCGTTTGCGCCATCGTAGATGAAAGCAGCAACGAACATGGCAAAAATTAAAGGTAGCGTCGATAGGCGCGTAAAAAATCCAAGAATAAGCAAAATCACGCAGGCAAACTCCGCAAAAGTCACCAAATATAATGATAATGCCGGGCCTAAGCCGATGGGGTCGGGAAAGCCGAGATCCCCACTAAGGATTTTTTGTAGTTTTGGGTAGCCGTGCGTCAGCATGGCTGCACCTGAAAAGACACGAAAGGCTAGCAAGCTAAAATCGCGCAAAGCAGGATGCGCCCTAGCAGAAAACAAAAGATTTTTTATATTCATTCTAGATCCTATATTAAAATATAATTCGGGGAACCAGACGAATTTTGCATTTTCTCTTATAACGAGTAGTGCATTTAATCCGTTGTTAGTTCCCATAACACGGCGCGCGTGAAGGAGGCTTCAAGTCCTTCTAGCTTCAGTGGTAGCGCCGTTAAAATATATAGTCCTTCTGCGACCTCGCGCAAGCGGATATCTTCAATGACGGCGATCTTTGCGCCAAGAATGATGTCGTGGGTGGGGTGGTGTGCCTTACCGCGTTCAATACTCATCGCGTCGATGCCAACGGTTTTTATGCCAAGATCAACGAGATACTGCGCCGCGTCTTCTTCTATATATACAAACTCTGGGTCGAACTCTTCTACGAATGAATTACGTGTTTTAAAGAGCACGATATCGCCTTTTTTGATATCGAGTTTTTCGATATCCTTGCGATATATAGCGCCTTGAACATCAGTGAGGTCAAAGACTTTAGCCTTGCCATAAAAGTGATTGAGATCGATTTTGTCGATGCTGTCGCCACCTTTGATCATATGAGCCGGTGCATCGATGTGTGTGCCCGTGTGCAGGTTACTGCAAAACGAGTTTTCAAAAAAACCACGTGTATCAAAATCGGCTTCGGTTTTGCTACTAGGACGCTTGTTTTCGTAGTTTTTGTAAACCGCCATCTGCGGGGAAATGCTTCTACTAATGTCGTAGTATTTCATGCATACCTCATGTGGTAATAGTTACTGAAGTAAAACAAGATCATCGCGATGCACCACGGTATCTGAGACGTGGTAGCCGATAATTCTATGTATTTCGCTGGAGTGCTGCCCCTTGATGCAGTTGATGTCGGCGTCGCTATAGTGCGTGATACCGCGAGCAAATGCCTTGCCATCCTCGCCGCAAAGCTCAACCGCTTCACCTTCAGAGAAGTTGCCTTCAACGCGTAGTATGCCCTTGGGCAGCAAACTCTTGCCTTGGCGGTAAACAGCGCAGTATGCGCCATCGTCGCAAAACAAGCGCCCATGCGGGTTTAAGCTTAATAACCAAAGTTTATGTTGGCGTTGGGCTTGTTCGCAAGCCATGAGCATAGTTCCTGCTTTTAGGTTTAAACCACTACGCAGGTTATCGGGGTTTTTGCCGTTAAGTATGATGGTCGATATTCCCGATAGCGCCGCCATGCGCGCGGCTTCTAGTTTTGTGAGCATACCACCTGAGCCAACGCTACTCTTTGTTTGACCGATGTAGCTATCGAGCGATTCGTCCATGGCTTTGCACTCGTAGATTGGCTTTGCCTCTGGTTCTACTTTGGGATCTGCCGTGTAAATGGCGTCGATGTCGCTCAAAACGACAAGCAAATCCGCGCGTACCATAATGGCAACGCGCGCGGCGAGCGCGTCGTTATCGCCAAAACGTATTTCGTCGGTGGTGATGCTGTCGTTTTCGTTGATGATGGGGACGACGCCGAGTTCGAGTAGGGTCGCCAGTGTTCGCTTTGCGTTGGCAAAGCGCGTGCGATGCTCTAAATCATCACGTGTAAGCAGAATTTGAGCGACTTTTTGGCCGTAATGGCGAAATTCGTTTTCGTAGTACTGCATAAGCAGCGATTGCCCGATGGCAGCTAGAGCCTGTAGTTTGGGGAGCGAGCGCCTGCGATCTGGTTTTTCCATACCCATGAGGCTTCGACCCAAAGCCACAGCGCCACTTGTAACGAGTACAACGCGCTTGTGCTCGGCACGAAGTCGCGCGAGCATTTCGACTAAGCGGCAAAAATTGCCGCGATCCAGCGAAGCGTTGCAGGCATTGGTGAGTACGGCGCTGCCTACTTTAATAACGAGTGTTTGGTAGTTTTCTATATTTCGCAATTTGTATTGACGGATTTTGGCTTAAGTTCAGCCGAACTATGGGTTTTGACACAACGCCCAAAAGGGGCGCAATTATTTACTAATAAGCACAAAACTCACAAAGGCTAGCTAGAGGTAGATTCTAGAAGCTTTTGTGAGTTTTGAGGGGTAAGCAATAAATAATGCTTGAACGATTATCCTGTAATATTAAATAATCCCAAAAAAAGAAGCAGTTAGGGCTGCGACCGAGTTTGATGGGGAAAGCTTAAAGCTGTAATAAAGCGCAGGAGCGAAAAGCTTACTGCGGAATAACGGTGTTGAGGGATTTTAGGTTAAGTCCGAGGGGGTAACCATAGGATGTTGCTTGATAAAATCCGTAGCCACTGATGCCAACGGGTTTATCGGCGCTAATAGTGTGTGTACCGCCAGGGGCAGTGCTAGAGTTTTTCAGCATCCTATATGTATAAACGTAATCGCCTGTTCCAAACGAGAGAAAAGCGCTGGCTGGGATAGCCACACCATCATATTTAACAACCGTATTCTTTGGAGCAACGATGGTAATGAAATCGTAATCAAAACTGCTCGGAACCATAAAAGAATAGTCCTTACGGTATTGTTGTACGGGCACGCTCAAGATAGCCGAAGGGTCACCCGTTTCTATGTGCGTGTTAGGTGGTGGTGGTCTGTGCGGGTCACTGGGATCTGGCGGAATAGGAGCTTCGCGTATTGCATCAATGGCAGGGAAAGTAGCCGTAGCGTTTACCGCTGCTGGCGTTTGGTTTGAGTATGTGCGAGCAATACCTTCAATAAATTGGCTTACCAGAATTGGTGCAGGTTTCACGACACCACCATCTGTATAAGTAGCTTTAATCTCAAAGTTGCGGGAAGTGGCGAGTTTATAGACCTCGAAAGCATTGAGAGTGATGGTTTGATTAAACGGTGAAGAGAGTTGTATCTTTGTGCCATTGTGTAGAGCCAAAATATGCCATTGATCCAGCTCATAGCGTCGCGGTTTAGTTTTAATCGCATGAAAATGGCTTCCCCATGCCTTGATAGGAAACAACATCTCTTCGAGGTGGTCGCAAGCTACAAAGTTTGTTGGAATTCTAGTACAACTTCTGCCCGAAAAAGCAGCAATTTTTTTATCGGCATTGACTTGTGAACCTAAGTAATGGGTACTATTGGAGCCAATAGTTAAAACGTCGTACTGTTTAAGGGTGAAGGTACGCTCTCCATTAGCGGGTATAGAGGGAATTGATTGTGTGCCAGCATTGGTAGCTGCTTTCGCTTTTACTTTTACTACGGTGTTCCCAGGTTCAACGGCTACAATTGAGATATAGCTTGGCCAAAGATTTGCGTCCTCAGCCCAAGTTAGATGTGCGTAATCACGTCCGTAAACGTTTGCTGGTAATAGTAGGGACGCATCGTTGGTATGGGCATTGGCCTTGTCCATGGGATTAAACTGATATGCTGTAACGGGATTGTCCGAGATAATACGGTATCCGAAGGGAAGTTGGCTGCTTCCAGAGAGCATTTCAGCAAAGTATGCTCCTTCCGAACCCGCATTAGGATTAATTGAAAGTGGTATTTGTTTTGATGTATTGGGTGGGACGACTTCACTTTTATATAAAACATTCCCCACTTTATATATTTTTACATTAGCAGTTTCCGTGCCTGTATTGCTGATGATTACCGTCAAATTGGTGGGAATCAGATTCTCTAAAAATACCGACCAATATTCGCATCCTATATAGCTGTCTGGCTCTATTTTAGCCTCGCAAGGAGATATGCAGCCATCTGGAAAACCATCACAATCACGATCTAATAGGGACAGGTTCTGACCGTCGGCGATAAAAGGGACATCTAAATCGCTACAAGTAGCTTCACGAACGGGACCTTTGAATCCAACACAAGCCGACCACTCGTTACCCGTACAAGTTTGCGTACCTTTTTTACAATATGTGCCTTTGGGCTCAAAGTCGTAGGGCCAGCAAACACGCGTTTGACCGTTTTGGCAAGTAGTACTTTCTTGCTTGAGTTCGCAGCCGTTGCTGGGATCTTTGTCCCAATCGATCCAGCCTGCTTTGCAGGTTTTGGAGCAATTGGTCCAGTTCATCGCGTTGAGATCGACCTCGCAGCCGTTAGTCCAGTCGTTGTCGCAGTTGGCTTTGCCCGCAGTGCAGATACAGGCATTACTAGCTTGAGCGCTTGCGCCGTTGCTAAGCCGTACGTCGCAGCTGCCACTGCTATTGTTATTGCAATTACCAAAGCCAGCACTGCAAACGCCGCAGGCGCTCCAGTTTTTGCTGAGTAGATTTGTTTCGCAGCTATGTGTTGCGTCGTTGTCGCAGTCGGCGTAGTTTTCGCGGCAAACATTGCAGCTCGTCCAGTTGCGATCGCTGAGTTTTACTTCGCAACCGTTAGAAAGATTGTTATCGCAGTTGGCGTAGCCGCTTTTACAACGCGTGCAGTCCAACATGTTGAGGCTATCAAACTGTGTTTCGCAGCCGTTGTTGGGATTATTGTCGCAGTCTAGGAAGCCATCCTTACAAAGGCCACAGCTTTGTAAGTTTTTAGCGCCGAGATCGACTTCGCAGCCATTTTGCCAATTTTCGTCGCAGTTTCGGTAGCCGTCTTCACAGAGTTTACACTCCTTCATGTGGACATCGGCTAAAACGTTGCAGACGCCTTCGCACGAAACTTCGGGTTCGTTGCACTGCGCAATGCAAGTTCCAGCGCTGCACACTGCTTCATCGACGCATGCGTTGTTACAGCTTTTGCAATGCTCCTTTGTGGAGCTTAAGTTTGCTTCGCAACCGTTAGACAAATCATTATCGCAGTTACCGTATCCTTCGGTGCAAGTGTTGCAATCCTTAAGATGCATTTCCGCGGTGTTTACGCAGACATTGTCGCAAACGATTTCGTTTTCGGTGCAAGCTCTACAGGCGCCCTCAACGCAGATGCTTTGTTTATCGCAGGCGAGTTTAGAGACTAGGTCGTTGATGCAGCTTATCGCTATGCGCCCATCGCAGCTCGCGGGGTAGCTCTCATCACAAGCTGTTGCTTCGACGCATTCGATAATGTTTTCGTCATTTTTACCACAGACTGTGCCGGTATCGCAGTCGCTCGCCTGCTCGTATCCATCGATGCAGTGAACGATTTTGTCGCCTAAGCATTTTGGCTCAAAACCTTCTAGTTCGCAGCTTGGCGCGTCAATGATGCAAGCTCCATCTTGGCAGACTTGAGGTGCTTCGCAACTTACCTTGACCTCAATGCCGTCGATGCATTGATGTGCTGCGCCGTTAACGCAAGTGGGAACGAAATCGGCTTTATTGCAGGGAATACGCTTAATACAGGCGCCATTCATACATACGGCATCCTCAGCGCAAGCACTCTTTTTCTCAAATCCGTTAACGCAAGTCACAACCACGTTTTTGCCCAAACAGCGATTGCTAAAACCGTCGTTGATATCGCAAGTTTGCGCATCAACACAGTTTGTCGCGCCATCAGCATCGATACCGCAAACCATAGCGCCATCTTCAGAGCATGCACTCGTTTGCAGTAGCCCATCTTCGCAGCTGATCAGCGCGTCGGCGTTACAGCGATTTTTGTGGTTTGCGCTGCATAGAAGCGATTTATCGACGCAAGCGCCTTGGTGGCATGCTTCATTAGTATTGGGGCAAGCATCGCTACTCTCTTTACCTTCTTTGCAAAGTACCAAGTTGCTCCCGTCGCAGCGCGCCACGAAGTCGGCTTCGTTACAAGGGACGTGCGTTTGAACGCAGCCCTTGCCTTCTTCACAGCTTTGCGAGCAAATATCTTTTTGCTCTAAATCGTTTACGCATGAAATCGCGACATTGCCATCGCATTTTTTAACAAAATTCGATGAATCACAGCGTTTGCCGTCGACGCAACGCCCGTCAATGCAGATCTGCGAATCAAGGATGCAGTCTTTCCATACGACTTTGCTATCGACGCAAGTTAACGCGGTGTCGCCTGCGCATTCAGCAATATAGATGCTCTCATCGCAGCTTTGGGGTTTTTCGGTATCGTCTTGACAGCCTTGCAAAAAGCAAAGAGCTGCAAAAAAGTAAAGACTACGGCGTGTTATGGCTTTCATTGCTATATTCCTTTGAAAAGTAAATATATAGTGCAAAAAATATGAATGATGAATATGGTCGCGAACAATTAAGTTTGACCAAAAGCTTGGGGGTAGACCGAGACCCCCGAAATGAATCGCGTTAGATCCGCATAAAATGCGTTGTATGAGCGGTTGAGCGAATACAAGGCATTTTATTTGCGGATGTTAGCGATTGATGAGGAGGCTCGGGCGTAGGGGGGCTTGCCCCCCGCAAGGGAAAATCAAGTAATATCGCGCTTAAACTTGAGGTGGAATGTAAGGGGCAACGAAGATGACAACGGTTTGTGTGTCGAGGGCGAGGTTGGTGGTTGGGTCGTAGAGGTCGATGTAGGCCTCGTAAACCTTTCCTTGGCGTCCTTGTTGGTAGTTAAGGCAGCCGCTGATGTCGGCGTCGACTTTGAATAAGAGTTTGGCGGTGTCGTCGGCGCGCGTGCTTCCGACGGCGAAGGATTGGAAACCGTTATGGTGTGCGGCGCCGAAGCTGGCGGTTTTGACGCCGAGGCTGGCGTAGCAGCTTTTGTCGGGCTCTTGTTGTGGGGGTTCGTGGCGCAGGGCGGTGATTTTGGAGATAAAGCAGCTGGAGTCTTGTGCGCCGAGTTCGGGGTAGGATTTTCCGCGCAGCTTCGCAACGACGTCGAATTTTGCGTATTTTACAAGGGCATTCACGCCTTGTACAACGACGGTGTCGAGCTGTGTTTGTGCGGCGTTGGTGTCGAGGAATTTAAGTACGCACCTACCGTTGGAATCGGGCGCAACGGCAGAGCCACCATCACCAGTGCAGCATCTATTTTCGCCGCAGCTCCAAGTGGTAGCGGTTTTTTTGAAGGCACAGGCTGGGACGACAGCGTCGGTATCGAGTGCAAGTTTGGTAAGTTGCTCGTTTTTTAAGGATTCGAGGATTTGCACTGTAATAATGCGCGCGCCTTTTGATTTGGCGAGTGAGATGACTTGGCCGCTGTAGTGAGGGTTGTTGATGAGGTTGGAGTAGGGGGCGCAGCAGCGAACGTTGGATTCGCGTCCACAGTTGTTGAGATTTTGTGTGCAAATGGCGTTATCGTGACCTTCGACGTCGGTCATATGAACGATGACGGGGAGGCTGGCGTTTCGGAAGTTAAGCCCGCCCCAGCGATCGGGTGGGGGAGTGTGTGAGAGAATGGAGGCTGCGGGCCAAGTTTGGACGTTCCTATTAAAGAAGCCAGGGCCTTCCCATGCTTTCCAGCTCACGCCGCTGCCGCTTAGAATTTGGTAAAGTGCTTCAAAGCCTGAGGTGGAGCCGATTCCGCCGGCTTCGGCGTATAGTTGAACGGCTGCGTTAATGAGGCTTTCGTTGTCGCTTAGACGTCCGAGCGCGCGCCAGGGGCGATCCCAGTCTGGGAAACCGTAGTCGGATACGGGGAAGTCCTCAAAGGAGGAGACGCCAAAGTAGCTATCGTTGACGGTCGCTTTGATCGCGGTGACCATCTCAGAGATTTTGCTCTTGAGGGTGTCGATGTATGGCCCCATGCTCGCGGTGGTGTCCATGTTAAAGACGACGTCGAGTTTTGAGACCTTGGGGACGAAGGTCATCTCTTTGTCATCTTTGGTGATATTTTCGTGGGGGTTGAAGTGGAAATATAGTTTTATATCGTTTCCGTCGCTATCGGTGGCGGAACCAACAATTTGTTTATTTTTGTCACACATCAAAGAATGCGGGTCGCTGTAGGGTGCAAATGCGTATTCAACGGCGTCGGCGATAGTGTCGCCGTCGGTGTCGGGTAGGTAGCGCGAAGGTGTGGTGATGGCGGCGCAGACTGTTTCGAACTGATCGGGTAAGCCGTCGCCGTCGCTATCGAGGTCGAGGAAATCGGGTATACCGTCTCCATCTGCGTCGGGTGGGCTCTGTCTAGGATCTTTCTCTATTCGCTCAAAGATTGGGCGACCGAGAGCATCGAATTTGCATGTTTTTTCTTCTTTTGTATCGTCTAAGACGCAGAACCAGCTGGATTCTTCTTTGTCGGGAATGGTGTCGCCATCACTATCGAGATCGAGCGCGTTGATGATGCCGTCGCGGTCGTTGTCGATGGGTAGCCATTGTTTAGTGGCTTCGTCCCAGTAGGCAACGCCGTCGTCGCCATCCATGATGGTGTCGCCGTCGCTATCGGGATTGTAGGGGTCAGTGCCGAACATGCGCTCCACAGTATCTTTAACCGAATCGTTATCCGAGTCGTCGTCGACGAAATCGGGGATTGTGTCGTTGTCCGTGTCGCGCGGCATCCAAGTTTGCTCTCCCTTCACGAGGCTTTCGGGTCCATCGCCCTTCTCGGCGTTATCAATGATGGTATCGCCGTCGGAGTCGGTGTCGAGGAAGTTGGGGATATTGTCGAGATCGACGTCGTCGTATGGTGTATTGTATAGTTCAGCCCAGTCTGGTATGCCATCGCCATCGGAATCAAGGTCTAAGAAGTTGGGTATTCCGTCCTTATCTTGGTCATCTGCCGTTTCGACGGCATCGGGTATAGTGTCGCCGTCAGAGTCGAGGTCGAGGTAGTTTGGAATGGTGTCGCCGTCGAAGTCATCTGCAGTTTCTACAGCGTCGGGTATGGTGTCGTCGTCGGAGTCTAGATCGAGGTAGTCGGGTACGGTGTCGCCGTCTGTGTCTACGGGTTTATTCCATGTATTTCCGTTGTTTTGCGCTTCTACAGCGTCGGGTATGGTGTCGCCGTCGGAGTCGGGATCTTGGTAGTCGGGTACGGTATCGCCGTCGGTGTCGCGGCCCTCTTCTTTGCCTTCAAGTTCATCTGGGATCGTGTCGCCGTCAAAATCATCAAGCGGTTCTCGTGTATCTCGGCATCGGGCGTCGCACCATTCTTCGCCATCGCACTGCTCACCCATGTGTAAGTCAGTGATTTTGTTGCCGCAGCGTTCGTTACTTTTACAATCTGCGCTGCAGCCGTCACCGTTGATCTTGTTTCCATCATCGCAAGTTTCACCGACATCCACAATATTATTGCCGCAACTTTCGTCGCTTTTGCAATCCGCACTGCAGCCGTCACCGCTGATGTTATTTCCATCATCGCAGACTTCGCCTTCGTCAATCTCGCCGTTGCCGCAGAGCTTACTCACGAGCTTACAATCCTCAGTACAGCCTTCGCCGCCATCGCATTCTTCGCCTTCGTCAATCTCGCCGTTGCCGCAGAGCTTACTCACGAGCTTACAGTCTTTTGTGCAGCCTTCGCCGCCATCGCATTCTTCGCCTTCGTCAATCTCGCCGTTGCCGCAGAGTTCCTGCTCAAGTTTGCACTTTGTGCTGCACCCGTCGCCGTTAACGCGATTGCCATCATCGCATTCTTCGTCGAACTCTATTATGCCGTCACCGCAGTAACCGAGTTTAAGCGGATTGTGGTCTATGCTTGAAGCCGTGTCTTCGCATGCACTAGCTAAGACAAAGAAAGTTAAGACGAGGAGTGTAAAGACATAGTTTTTCATTTTAAACCTACAAAAATATGAATTTTTGGCAAAATTAAATATTATTTAATCAAGAAGTTTTTAGCAAACCAGACTATTGCGTTGCTGGGTGCGCTGCTTAAATTCACGGTTTGAGCAGACGTGTCTGTTATTCATTCTTTTTTGCAATTTGTTCGCGTTGGGGATTCTATAACGAGTACGAGATGTTTTCGTATTTTATCTCAGTTCTTCCCCGCTTGTACTTTCTTCGCTCTAGGTCAGTATGCACATCTTTTGTACAACGTGTGGTCAAGTCGCATAAGCATTGTGTATCGCAGTGTTTATAAGCCATTATTTCGACGTTTCTGCGTCCATAGAACGACAGCTTATACAGTGTCTGTATGGTGATTTACAAAACAACAAAGAACTCGTGAGTTCTAACAGCTTATATAGCCACTCAAACTCTATATCATTTTTATGAAATATGCAAGGATGAAGTCGTTTCAGTTGGCGGAGTTTTTGTATATCACAAACTTTGCCCTGGGAGTAATACGTTCATCTCACAGTGGAGATGCATGTCCCGAATGTAGGCAGGGAATTTCCCATTTTGGATGCGTTGCGAATGATAAATTTGTCGTCGCTGTGTTGCCAGCATTTGTGTTGATTTTTGGCGGTAATGGCTAATACGCTGGAATGAAAACGTTGTTAATGCCCTTACAATGTCTGTAAAGGGGCTCATCATTACGGAAAACATTCCGCAGGTACTCTAAAGAATCTTGAGTAAAGTTTATCAAAGCTCTTTCTATCCATAAAGACTTCTTGAACCATGGCAAAGCGTTCTTTAAATCTTCTACATCACTACTATTTAGGCGAAGTTCAATCTTGGCTGCCTGCACTTCGACTCTCGCCACCCTTATCTCGTGCGATTGAGGCGTTCTTCGTACGCTTATATCTATTTTGTCAATAGTTGAAGCATCTAACTTATCCTTGACATAGGAAAAGCCAGCTGCTGTTTTATCCCACAAGGCTCTGTTTTCCCGACTTTGTCAGTTGAGATGCCAATTGAGGCATGAAATCAAGTAACTGCGTAGAGGGTAATTTAAGCCCGAAATGTAGTGCCCCAGATAAACAATATGTTGACAAAAAGATTATGACTATGCTATGTCTACGTTGGGGAAGGAGATATAGGCATGTTTGTAAGAGTTAAGAAGAAAAACAACGATAAAGTGGCCATCCAAGTGGTTGATTCGGTGCGCAAAGGGAATCAAGTTCAGTAAAAGATTGTGCGCCATTTCCACTTGTAACGAGTACAACGCGCTTGTGCTCGGCACGAAGTCGCGCGAGCATTTCGACTAAGCGGCAAAAATTGCCGCGATCCAGCGAAGCGTTGCGGGCATTGGTGAGTACGGCGCTGCCTACTTTAATAACGAGTGTTTGGTAGTTTTCTATATTACGCAATTTGGATGGTTGGGGTTTGACTTAAGTTTGGTTAGCCATAAGTTTTGAAACAACGCTCCAGCGGAACGCTGCGTTTAAGTACTAAGCACAAAACGCACAAAGGCTATGGCAAGTGATTATTTTAGCTGCCTTTGTGCGTTTTTAAGGCTTGAGGAAACTTTGATTCATTGGGGCTACCGCCTAGGGCAGCCGCAAAGTCCTGTTTCGCCAAAAACTGGACGGGGCGTCGCGGGGTGTCCCCGCGGAGGGGGTAGACGCAAACCCGCGCACAGCGAGGGGTT
>JBBAEA010000016.1:0-34022 GCA_041656175.1 Bradymonadales bacterium
CGCGGGCATCGCCCTGCTTGTTGTTGTATTCCTTAAACAAAGGGATGGAGCGGAGTACGAACTTTTGGGCTTCGTCAAAGACAAGCAGGTGTGCGTTGAGCGAGGCTAGGGAGGCAAGCGAATTTGCGACTCCTAGTTGATCTCCAAGGCGCTGGAATATTTCGAGTGCGCGCTCTAGTGCGAAGTGCGCGTCGTCTGCGCGCATAAAGATATAGAATGTTTTTGAGAGATAGAGCAGGAGTGACGCTTCATCGGCGCTGTTGCCAACGGTTTGGTAGTTCTTTTGAGCCGCTAGGAAGCATTCGTGTGCTTGGCGCAGTACACCGATAGAGAGGTAGATCTTGCCAAGCTCGGTTAAGGCTCGTGCCATAAGGTCAAAGTCGGCGGCGTTAGAGCTAAAATCATAGGCTTTCTGAAAACACGCGATAGCAGCTTGCCAGTCCGCTTTTAGGGTCGATAGCTTACCCATACCGAGTAAGAGCCTTCCTTGAACGGCGAGGTCATCCTCGGGGAGGCATGTTTTGGCGCGGTTGTAGTTCGAGTTTGCTTCTTCGAGCAGGTTTTGGGCTAAAGCGAGTTCGGCAAGGCCACAATATGCTAACCCCTTAAGTTGTAGGTCGTTGTGGGCATCGGCTAGGGCGATGGTTTTGGTAAAATAATCGTGACTTGGGCCAAATTCCGAGACTCGCAGCGAGAGCTCACCGAGTTGGAAGTAGACACGTCGTGCGAGTTGGGCGTCGACGTGATCCTCTAAAAGCGGCAGCATCTCCTCGTATATTTTTTTTGTCTTGAGTAGGTTGGTGCCTTGCATCGCGGTGTTTGCGGCAAAGTCGAGGTAGCGCAGCGCTTGCGCTTTCTCGCCTGCAAGCTTGAAGTGTCGCGCTATGTCTTCGCGGTCGATGTAGATGTCGGATTCAGATAGCGCTTCTTTGGTGCGAGCGACGTTGAGGTGTAGCTCTGGGCTGGAGTCCGCATTGAAGAACTCGACGATGTGGGGGTGTATGAACTCAAAACTGAGTTCAGCTTCCCACTGGCGTCGGAGGATTCCTTCGCGGCGCCAGACTTCAAGCGCTCTGCTCGTGAAATCCAAAAGCCCGTACTGCCCGTCCTTTCGTAGCAGCGCTTCGACGGAACTTATGGAGAAAGTCTCCCCGATAAGGGCTGCACGGCGTAAAATTTCTTTGTACTCTTCTTGTTGGTATTTGCGTACGATTTGGTCGATGCGACGTAGCGTGATCTTTTCGATCGAGTTGGGGATAACGATTTTCTGCGCGTCATCGACGGAGTTTAAGGATTTTTCGTCCAAGATGTAGCGCAGTACTAGGTTTAAGAAGAGGGGATTGCCTTTGGAGAGGTTTAAGCACTGGTTCGCCATCGCGCGTTGCATTTTAATCGCGTTGTCGATAATGAGGTTGCAATCTCTTTTACCCAGCCAGCCCAACTGCATTTCGCGGTAGTAGGCGTGATCAAGTCGGTTAAAGCGCTCCGTGAGCATTTGGAGTTCGCGACTTTCGGCTAGGGCGATACACCTAAAACTCGTAACCATAAAGAAGGGACGCGCTTTGGTGACTGAAGAAAGCGTTAATTTCCAAAGCAAGTTTAAGGTATTGGCATCAGCCCAATGAAGGTTTTCTATCACTAAAAGTACAGGCGTTTGTCGCGCTAGGGTGTCAAAGAACTCCTCCAAACGCATCTCCGTTTCTTCACGCTCCTCGCCTGCCTGCCCATACTTGCCGACGATGAACTGCGTTAAGAAGTTAAGTAGGAAGCTATCTTGTATTCTGTAGCGCTGAAGCGCTTGTTTTATCTGTACTTGCGCGTCGGAAGCGTCATCGGACTGCACTTGTAAAAAGCGCTTAATCGCCAAGCGAAGTGGTGAGTAGGCTAAGTAATTCTGTGGCAAACAAACGCCGCTCAGCATTGCGCCTTGGGTTAGCTCCATAAAGATATCGCTAAACTTTAGTACTAGCGTTGTTTTGCCGATACCCGTTTGCCCCGTGACCACAATGGTGGTTCCTCGCCTCTCTGCAACCCCTTTCTTAACGATGGCGCGGAATTCTTCGATTTCGTCGTTTCGGCCGACAAAAATATCTTTGAGCGAACTACTAACCTCGGATTGCGTAAACTTCGGTTCGGCAAGCGCTCGCCATTTCGCGGCTGCTTCGACCTCGGCATTGGAAAGTTCAACGCCACCGCGGACTTCTTCGGTTTGTTGGTAATCTCTTAGCAGGGTAGTCGCTGTTTGTGGGCGCTTTAGCGGGTCTTTTTCCACGCAGCGCTCGACGACTTTGCCTAAAAAAGTCTCTCTAAATTCCTCGGGAAGCGGGGGTACGGGTTGGCGCGCTTGGCGCAGTAGCACCTCCATCTTGTCGGCGCCATCTACGGCACGTTTTCCCGTGAGCATTTCGTGTAAAATGAGCCCAAAGGCGTAAAGATCGGCGGAAGTCGTCGTTCCCTTACCCATCGCTTGTTCGGGCGCCATATAGTGTGGGGTTCCTGGCGCTCTGCGCTTCTCTGTAAAGCGCGGAGCCTCAACCGCTTTTCCACGAAGGCTTAGCGTTTCCTCGGTTAAGTTTTTGACTAAACCAAAATCCAGCACCTTCACAAAATCGGGTTCCCCATATTGCGTGCATATAATGAGGTTTGATGGCTTTAAATCCCTGTGCACCATCCCGCGTTCATGGGCTTCCGAGAGCGATTTTAAGATTTGGTGGCTAATATTGAAGCAGCGGTCATAGGAAAGGGCACCACCTTCCTTTAAGATCTCCGTTAAAGTCTTCCCGTCTAGCCACTCCATAACAAGGAAAAGCAGACCCGATTCCGTTTGACCATAGTCAAAAATAGTAATCGTGTTGGGGTGACGCAATTGGCTCGTTAAGAGCGCTTCTTGGCGAAATTGCTCGACGTAATCAACTTGACCCTTGCCTATATCGGGCAGCAATACCTTCAAAGCGCACTCGCGCCCGAGGTTGTCCTGGATTGCACGATACACCGCCCCAAAACCGCCCAGATTCACTCTTTTAATGATGGTGTAACGGTCAACTAAACGCTCACCGTCTAAGGGTAGCTCAATTTTCTTCTCGGCCAACTCTTCGCTTTTCGACTGCATCTAAATCCACTCCAACGCAACAATCCATGCTTAGTCGCGAACAAACCCAATTTAGCATATGCAAATGAGATCAAATTGCAAGCTGCCTGTTTTTGGCGCTAATCAATTAGCTTAGCTTGAAGCCCTAAATTCGCTTTTCTTGCACTTTTTTTGGGGGGGCTTGATCGTAGGGCAAGCTCAAAGTCATTAACTAGTTAATTTTCAAGGCTCTTATTTGTGGGGGAAGTGTCCCCCTACGTGTCAACCCCACGCTGTGCGCGGGTTTGCCACATTCCACAATTCCGACTACGATTTGCGCTGCACTCACGCAGGCTTGCGTTCGATTGCGCAAATCTAGTCTCATTGAGCCATCAACTTGCAAAACACTTAGTTTTGCTCGTTTCGGCTCCCCCTCCGCGGGGACACCCCGCGACGCCCCGTCCAGGTTTTGGCGAAACAGGACTTTGCGGCTGCCCTGGGCTTAATCGCCCCCTACGCGCGTAGTTTTCTCGCAAAACGCGTCAATTGGCAACGATCAGATGCGAAGTTTTCATGAAATCGCTTAGTTTTCGCATATGATTCATTGAGGGCTTATGCGGCTGTGTGCCAATCCATGGGCACACGCCCTATGAGCCTCTCACGGCGTTGTGTTTCGACATCCGTGTCGAAATGAAGGCGAGCCCGCGCTATCCTTTTATAAAAAGGGATAAAATGGCTTTGCGGCGAGCGTAGAGCGGGCTATTTTGTGCAGTATCTTCCCTCAATACAATACGCGCCATTTTCGCAGAGCTCATCGCCGCAATGGCAGCCTGCTTTGTGTTTGCACAGCCAGCCACCGTTTGTGCAGCGGTATTGTGCTTTGGCCTTAAAGTTGGGTGGCATCACGTGTGGGCCACAGATGCATTGGCCCTTTGCGTCGACATAGGCGCGCTCGGTAGGGGACTTTTTCATCGTACATCGCTCTTGGAGCGTGTATTCAATGCTGCAAAACTGCTCTTCGTAGAATGGGTCGAAGTGGCAGCTTTTGTCGTCCTTACAAATTGCGCCGCGCTTACACATGGTTTTACCGCATTGACAGCCCTTGGGATTTTGGCATTGCCAGCCAATGAGGTGCTGGGATCGTTTTTCGCAGAAAGTGCAAATCCTCTCATAATCGCTAGAAATAACACAGGCGTAGTCTTTTATGTTTTTGGGTGCTTTTTTGGCGTTGCAATCGAACGCATTGTTTGAGTAAATGAGTTCATTCTCGTTTCTGCCGTCTAAGCCCCAAATAAAGCGTCGTAATTTATTATCAATGACAACAATAAAGTTATCGTCGAGGCATTCTCCTTTGTAGCAGATTTGCTGTTTAAGACATGTATTATTCTCACACGGGCAGCCGTCCTCTTTTCCACAGTGCGGCACGCCAGATTGTGTTTCATAGCCGTCGCTTTGGGCAGGGTAGAGTGTCATGGTTTGCGGGCTATAGCATTTACCGTCTTTACAGTGTGTAAAACGAGGACAAGTACTGCCTGCGCAGGCGCAGCCATCAAAATTGTCGCAGAGTAGTAAGGGGGTTTCGTCCATGGTGAACTCGCTACACTTATGTTTACTGCTGTCTTTATCATACAAATCATCACCGCAATAACAGCCATCCTCTCGTAGAACACCATAGGAGCAGCCATAATGATCACATGTAGCGCCGCTGTCGATTTTTTTGCCGTAACAGTTACAGCCCTCAGGGTTTATGCAATACCACGCCAAGGGCTTCTCTTTGCTTTTTGCGAATGTTTTATTCTTGGCGCTGTCGAGATCTGTGTTGCATACATAGTTATTGCCAGGGTTCAGCATAATAGTTGACACACATTTGCATTGCTTATCAACGCAACTTGCATTGATTGAGCACTTTGTTTCTCCACACTCGCAACCCTCGGCACGGGTGCAGACGGGGTGATAAACATCATTTTGACAAGCGTAGCCCTTCTCATCGGTTTGTGGCGATTTCTCATTACGGCACAAGCATTTTCCATCTTTGCATATGTTACCACGAGAACAGCTTTCTTCTCCGCAATCGCATTGATCTTTTTCACAATACATTAATTCATCATCACAGCTGTAAGCATTTAACAGTTTTTGGGAGCCGCAATAACACTCTTCATTGATACAGACTCCACCCTTTGCGCATTGTTTTTTACCACAACTACAGCCGTTTTTCTTTTTACACACCCAAGCTTTGTAGGCATAGTCTATGCTCCAATCATTATTGTTTTGGGGCAGACTTTCGTAGCCTGGAAGGCTAGATGTCTTATCACATTCGTAGCCCGCCGATTTAGTGGGGGCAGGGATGGGCTTGTTCTTTACACCAAAGCAATAGAGTTTACCGTCGATGCAGCGCATTACATTATAAATGCTGATGGACTTGCTTCCTTCGGGTATATATTCATCGTAACTATCCTCATTGTCGTCGTCACCAAATTCAGGTACATGATCGTCGTCGTCATCTACATTGTCTGCATATATCGCATCATCCATGTAGTTTATCGATTTTTTTTCGTTAAATTCAAGTATTTTTCTAAATGCTTTGTCTCCCAATTCATGGGCGTGACAAGCGCTTCGATCTTTATCACATTTACCCGCTACACAGAGCTCCGCAAAAACACAGCTCTGATTTCTACATTGGCAGCGCCTGTCGTCGCAGACAAAATCCTTGTTTTTGGCATCTTTTAGACTTGTATATAATGGAAGGCCATCGCTGCGATTAAGTACGCAAATACCGTCTTGGCCTGGCAATAAAATCCGTATTATTTGTGCTGTGTTGGCAATAACGGCTCCCGCCGCATTGGCTAAGCGCATAGTGTGCTTCAGTGAATGTTCTATTCGAGTTTTCACCATCCCGCTATCGACATGTGCATCATTTTTGTTTTTGATCGTAGTCATTCCCGTGTAGAAATGGCGCCCATCGCGGGTGTGACAGCCGTCTTTACGAGCACACATAAAGTACCACTCGCTATATTCGCAAGTAAACGTGGATTTCGCTTTTTTACACCGAAATTCACCGTAGTCATTGGTATAAAGGGTGGAATCGCCATATGGATTAGCACCTGGCTCACGCGAACCACATACACAGATATCACCCAAGCAGGTCGCCCCCATTGCGCAAGCGCCGTCGCCACAAGGGCAGTTGCCCTTCGCACAATAAAATTCATCTAAAATATCAAGCTTATATGAAGAATCACGCGCCTCAATATTAAGCGCTAAATCCATATTCGCACTAGATTCTACGCATTCCCCCTTAACACAGGCGCCCTTGCAGTTCTCCGCAGCACATGCACAGCCATCCTCGTGCTTACAAAGCCACTGATCTTCGTAACAGACGAAGTCGCTCACAAATTTGTAATCCAAAAGTTCTTCGCCGCAGCGCGCCTTCCCATTTTCACAAACACTGCCTTGCGGCACTCTGCTTCGTTCACACACGCATGCGTCCTTTAAACATTGCCAGCGCCCATCTACACAACCGTAATAGCGAATATCTTCGCTTTCTTTGAGTTTGGGTAGCGCGGAATCGCCACATTGTACCACCCCCTCCTTGCAATAAGCAAAACGCCCCATCACCGATTTGCCGCATTGACAAGTCGGCTCGCTGCAGCGCACCCCTTGCGGACCACAGTGCTTGCCCTTGCTAATCTTGTCGTTGCCGCAAAGACACTGCTTCGCCTCGCAGCGCCAATGCTTCGCATGTTCGTCGCAGACGTAGCCATTAAAGCCTACATACGCTGTGCCAGCACAGCTGATTTCGTCATCTTGTAAATACGAGAACTTTGGCGCTATTGAATCACCATAAGCGCAACCATCCGCTTCATAACAGCGCCAATGCCCATCGACACAAAGCTAGTTGTGTTCCAAATCAGCCGATAAAGCCATCTCTCCGCAATAACAATCTCCATCCTGAAAACGCGCCCCCTTGCGACAACGAGGATCATCAACTACGACAGCTTCCTCTTTAAAAGCCAAAGCTGCCTCGGCGTCATCGCCATCAGCAGCATCAGCCGCAGCGTCATCGCCATCAACAACAGCCACAGCATCATTGCCATCAACAGCAGCCTCAAGCTCAGTTTCGCTCGCCTTATCCTTTATGATATGCTCTAGCACACGGTCGCAGGAAAGCGCTAAACTGAAGCAAAATATCATCAATATCCCAAACAAAACCCGATTTAATTGTCCGTGTAGCATGATACTCCCAAAATATGAAAAGTTATAAAAAATGTAGAGACCTTTGTTTGCACGATTCAGAATAATGAATTTAATTGCAAAAAAATGCTGCGATTTTTATTGCGATGAGGAAGCAAGGCTATAAGCACGAGTAATATAAGGCAGTTGGGAGATAATATGACACTACGTTTGCTAAGGACTTTAAAAGTACTTTCGTTGGAAAGGGGGGGGGGAGGGGGGAAATATATTTTCTTCGCCACAAAGAAAAAAGCTTTCCTCTCTTCGCGCAATGCTCCGTTTAGCACCTCATTATGAATTTATCCCTTTAAAGTAATTTTGCCAAAGCTTCATCAAAAAAACAATAGCTGGATAAATTACTTGACAGCCTATATACCGTTAGGTATACGTTAACTAGTTACACGGTATGGTTCCGTGTTTGCAAAAAGAACGAAGATCAGGGAGGCTATCCATGGATACAAGATGTCTTGACGCGGTAAAATCGAGCTTGGCTTGGTTTAACGAAGCGGTTTTTTATCATGTTTATGCATTAGGGATGCTTGGCTGCGAAAAGCAAAACGATTTTGGCGCAGTTCGCCATCGACTTGGCGATTTAGATGCACTGATCCCGTATTGGGAAAGTCTTGGAGTAAACGCAATTCTTATTGGGCCCATATGTAGTTCATCGCGCCACGGCTACGACACAGCGGAGTTCTTCCGCATAGATGAGCGTCTAGGGGATAACGACGATTTCGCGCGTTTTGTGCAAAGCTGCCACCATGCGGGTATCCGCGTCATAGTGGACGCCGTTTTTAACCATGTTGGACGCGACTTTTGGGCATTTCGTGATGTGAAGCAGTACAGGGAACATTCTGCATACTGCGACTACTTTTGTGGGTTAAATTTTACGCGAAATAACGCCAGTAACGACGGGTTTTCTTACGAGACTTGGGAAGGCCACGAAGAGCTCGTCAAACTCAATTTAAGCAATCCCAAGGTACGCGAACACTTGTTCTTGGCCGTTGAGCACTGGATGCGCGATTACAAAATCGATGGCCTACGCCTCGATGCCGCCGACTGCTTGGATCCAAACTTTATCCGCGAACTACGCGTGTTTTGCAAATCACGTCGTCCCGACTTTTACCTCGTAGGCGAAGTTATTCATGGGGATTATCGGCAGTGGGCGAACGCAGATATGCTTGATGGAACGACGAACTACGAAGCCTACAAAGGCTTGTGGTCATCTCAAAATGACGGGAATTATCACGAAATTGCTTGGACGCTAAAACGCGAATTTGCGCAAAAGCAAGGTATTTACGAAAATTTAGCTATGTTGAGCTTTGCCGACAACCACGATGTGGCGCGCCTTGCCTCGGTACTCAAAGACGAGGACGATATCTTTGCCGTTTATTCGCTGCTCTTTAGTATGCCTGGCGTTCCCTGCATTTACTACGCCAGCGAGTGGGGCATGCGCGGTAAAAAACTGCAGGGTTACGAGGCCGACGATGAAATTCGAAAACCAGTGTTAGCAGAAGATTTAGCGGCGGGTAGGCTAGAGAGTGCGCATCCACAAGCGTCAGCCCTTCGACAAGCTGTGGCGCGCTTGGCGCATTTTAGGCGCCGCCATAAAGCCTTAAGCTGTGGTTCGTACACGGAATGGGGTGTTTCTGCGCGCTGGCTAGTTTTTTCGCGCTCCTTTGGCGGCGAAGAGTTGATTTGCGCGATATCGGGTGAAGCGATGCCGTGTGAAATCGATATTGCGATGCCGAGCGGGGACTACGTCGATATCCTAAACGGCGGTGAACTCCGGGTCGAAGCAGGAAGGGCGCGTATGCCCCTGTACCCGAAGTGGTTGCGAGTGTGGCGTAGACGCTAAAAAATACGATGTTAGTGATGAAACAACTTATTAACCACGAAAAACACGAAAATACACGAAAAGTTTTTTAGTATTACAATCCCGACTTGATGGGTAATAGTCTTTCGTGCCTTTCGTGTCTTTAAATTTTGAACCACGAAAAACACGAAAATACACGAAAAATTCTTTTTTAGTCTTACTGAACCAGCTTGATTGCTTAGAATCTTACTTGCCTTTCGTGGCTTTAAATTTTGAACCACAAAAAAAGCTTTCGAGCCTTTCGTGTCTTTAAATTTTGAACCACGAAAAACACGAAAATACACGAAAAATTCTTTTTTAGTCTTACAGAACCGACTTGATGGGTAATAGTCTTTCGTGCCTTTCGTGTCTTTAAATTTTGAACCACGAAAAACACGAAAATACACGAAAAATTCTTTTTTAGTCTTACAGAACCGACTTGATTGCTTAGAATCTTACTTGCCTTTCGTGTCTTTAAATTTTGAACCACGAAAAACACGAAAATACACGAAAAATTCTTTTTTAGTCTTACAGAACCGACTTGATTGCTTAGAATCTTACTTGCCTTTCGTGGCTTTAAATTTTGAACCACAAAAAAAGCTTTCGAGCCTTTCGTGTTTTTCGTGGCAAAAAAGCTTTCGAGCCTTTCGTGGTTAAAAAGTCGTTGTTGATGGAAAAACTAATTAAGCACGAAAAACACGAATTAATACAAAAAAAGCGGCTAATGCCGCTCTTTTTGTAGTTAATAACGAGTTGTTGTTGAACTAACGTCCACACTGCGATGAAATATGGTACCAGTAGTATCCCAGTTCGTCCTTCCAATATTCGCCGTCGAATGTCCAATACAGATGTTCGTCGTCTGCCTTCATACGCGCCGAGACTTCGCGCTCAAACTCAAGGAGTGCATTGGGATCTTGCTCTTTTAAGCTAATGCGATCGGCGTACTTCTCGACGGTTTCGATTTCGATATCCAGAGCCATGTTCGAGAGACGAACGAGTTCTTCTTGTACTCGCTCTAAGCGGCTCTTGCCCTTTTGACCAGCGGCAACGATGGAGAGTGTTTTGACCGCGCTTACTTCAGCAACGAGTGCTTTACCTGCTTCGCTATTGACCAGTTTGGGATCGTCTTTGATGCGTTCGATCTCGTCATCGATCATTTCGATGTAGGCGAGGTTTCGGCGTAGCTCGCGATCTTGGAGAGCGGCGTTAAGCACCTGTTGCATGGCGGGGTCAAAGGAGTTTTTGTCCGCTTTCGCAATTTTGTCCAAGAAGTCGAAAACTTCTTCGGGTTGGAAGAGGCGAGCAACGAGTTTGTCCATCTGTTCTTTGAGGGGGCCGTACTGTGCTTTATAATCGGTTAGGATATCCATAACGCGGTCATAGTGACAGTTGGTGTAGTAAATTTGACCCTGTAACAACATGGCTTCGGGGTAGTACTTATCATTAAAGAAGGGGCTATTTAGCGTAAGCAGCAAACCCAGCGCTTTGCTAAAGTTGTCAACGCGGTAGTAGGCCCAGCTCGCTTCGAACAAGGAGTCTAGCCACATGGGGCTCGAGCGCGGGAAAGCGCTATAGTACTTGATCGAGGTGTTCCAGCTCTTGACGGCAGCTTCGCGCTCGCCGAGGTTCCAGTGTGTGCTACCAACTTGGTAGAAAACGCGCCCCATCGCTGCGACGGTGTACTCTTGTAAACGCGTCTGCTCTGGAGTTAACTCTTTTTGTTCGCCCAACCAACGCAAAGTTTCTTTGAAGGACTCGACAGCGGCTTGGCCTTTATTTTGTCGAACGTAAGTTACGCCTTCTAAGTAGCGACTTTTGGGGTAGTACTCGCTCTCTTGCGAAACGTGGCCTAGGAAAAAGACGGCGTCATCGAGTTTACTCGCGCGGTAGGCAGCCATGCCTAAACTTAAACCCACTTCCGATTGCAGCGCTTCATCGACCTCCTGCGGGAAGGCATTGAGGTAGTTGTCGTAGATGCGTGAATAACGGCGCGGTTCACCAGGTAGAACACGTCCGATCAACACAAGGTAGGGGAGCGCTTTCATAAACTCGGGCGCTTCGGGTCCTTGCTGAACGACGGAGTCAAAGTGCGATAATGCCGCTTGGTAGTAGCCCAATTCATAGAGTGCTAAGCCTAGCTCATAGTGCAAAGAACCTGCAATGGCAAACGACGTATCGTCACGCGTTTGCACTGCGGTATACAACGCTTTTACAGCCTGATCGTACTGTTTATTGGCATTGTGCGCCTTGC
The DNA here is from genome assembly GCA_041656175.1 of Bradymonadales bacterium. Lineage (GTDB taxonomy): Bacteria > Myxococcota_A > Bradymonadia > UBA4248 > UBA4248 > JBBAEA01. Next base: position 11,398 of record JBBAEA010000016.1, read on the forward strand.
CTTCTTCATATTTGGTGTACGAAACAGATGCTTTATCAATGCTAGCGCTAGCCGATGCAGTGGCGGGAGGCGCTGCTTCGCCTTCTTCCCCAAAAGTAAAACCATCACTTTCCCCAAAAGTAAAACCATCACTAGATGCGCCAGGGTCATCATCTGTGAAATCAAAACCCTGCGCACTTAGCGTCGTAGGCGCCATCAATAGCGTTCCCAAAGCAACTGCAATGCCTATGCTCCGTGCCTTACCAAAGATCCGCATGCTTTTCTCCTTCATCCCTCAGCATCCGCTGTGGCTCCAATGATTACTTTGCCCCCTCACTTTTTAGAGGCATAGCTCGTTGCGATTTTATCGCTTATAAAACCATTTTGTCAATAAATCTCAAGCGTGGTCTACGCAGGTATCGGTATTTTCTTAAAAGTGCAAAAAATAACGATTCCTGCGCACTACAGCTTAGCCCTTGGGTTCCTCGACCTCGACGCTCCTGCGAGGCTTAGCGTCTTGTTCGACTTGCGAAAGCTCAGCACCGTCCTCAACATCGTCTGCAGCTTCGTCTGAAACATCGTCCACAACTTCTTCCGCACTCTCGCTAAGTTCCTTGATGCTAGCCTCTAGCTCATCGTCAATGGCTGACGCATCCCCGTACGCATAATCATCGTCTTCTTCTTGTTCTGCAACAAAATCGCTCTCGGACAACGGTGTCGCATATTCGGCGACGTTTTTGGCATAACCTAGCCAGTTACCCTCCTCATCCACGTCGCTAAGGTAGCGCCAAACGCCACGATTATCGCGAACAAAAGCCACCTCATCGTTGTGTCCAAGGAAGGGGACGATTTCGGGGTCGTAGTTGCAAATCCAGTTCAGCGGGACGAAAGCAAATTCATCCTCGTTTTCTTCCGTCAACACCGTATCCTCCCCCCCCATAAAGAAGCGCCAGCCGCTGTCGTCTTCATGTTGCGGCTCCTGGTGCAACATAAAACCAACGCCGTAGCCATCGACCAGAATTTTATCCGACGCTAAACAAATGTCTGGGCCCTTCCAATTCTCAAGATAGTTAAACATCGAGTCGGGATCGAGCGCTAACTGCTTAAACTTCGTGCGAATCCACGTAGAGGGCAGCCAAATCTGGTCTTCGAAAACCAAACGACGCGCAAGACTGAGGTTGAGATCCAAAAACTCCTCAAGCTCTGGCCCTTCTTTTCGACCTGTGGTGCTAAAAAGATAGTAAACACTTCCCCAAAGCGCACTAACGATAAAGTCCGACCATGATTCAAAGCTCTGCGTCGCCAAGCGCGACTCTTGATGCAGCGCAAGCCAATAAAACTCTGACGAAATCAACTCACACGCCCGCGCCGCGCGCAAAACCCCAATCCGCTCCCCCACATCCCACGCAATAAATCCACCCTCCCCAACGCTCTCTATAAAACCGTCAACAAACTCTCTACTCGCCTCAAACCCCGCGCGCTCCTCCTCCGAAATTGCCTCAATGTCAAAATTGGGCGCCTCCGTCCGAAATGACAAAAAGTCCGCGTACTCCATATCGGTGTGAAAAAGCAAACGCAAAACGTCATAGACAAGATCCTCCGAAGTCAAGCCATAACTCTCCTCCAAATGCTTGCGCAACTCCGCTCGCCCCTCCGGCGTCGCACACACGTACTCCCCCTCAAAACCCATGTGCTCCGTCACCCCTGGCAAGCGGCGAAATGAGGAGAGCGCACCGACCAACTGCACGTATAAACCAAGGTTTTCGCGTATATGCGCCTGATTGTTCACCGGCTCCAAGCTCTCATAATACTCATCCACCTCCTTCTTAAAAGACTCAATCTTTTCTCGAATGCGTTCGATCTGCGCTGATGCTGCCATTGACATTACTCCCGTTGCTAGCTGTTGCAAAAAGCCAAATTACGGCTAAATAATTCTATTCCAAATCACAGAAACATGCGAGGGTTCTGGCTTTTATCTTCACAAAATTCCGCGCGAACTGCATGAGTTTTGAGGTGGCGGGGGGCAGTTCCCCCCGCGCGCGGGCTTCCTCGCAAAATTCGACAATTCGCGATAATAAGCTGCAAAGTTTTTGCTCATTCGCTCAACCTTCGCAGCTTATTCGCTCATTGCGCCTTTTGCTCGGCGATCCCGCGCTCCCCCCTAAGAAGCAGCGCTTAGGACGATTTGAGCAAAAATTTCATGGCCTCGGCCGCAAGGACTAGCCCAAACGTTGCGGTTACCGTCATCATGGAGCCCAAGGCGTCTTTTGCGCGTTGCTCTTTTTGGGTAGTGGCCGATAACGCCTGCTCCGTAGAGTAAACACAGCGTAAACCCTTATAAATACCCAGTTTGCGCAGCCCATGTCGCATCCTGCGCGCAAGCGGGCAATTTGTCGTCTGCGAAATATCCCCGACACGAATTTGGAGCGGATCTAGCCTGCGCGCAGCTCCCATACTGCTTAAAACCCTTATGCCGCGCGCCATCGCGACTTGCGCCACGGCGATTTTTGCCTCCAAGCTGTCGATGGCATCGATAACGACATCAAAATCTGTTAAATCAAGTATTTCCTCGATATTGTTCTGCGAAACGTAGGTTTTTTCGCATACGATGCGGGCACTCGGGTTGATATCCGTTAATCTTTCGCGCGCGACCTGCACCTTATCGCGCCCCACGGTCGAATGGTACGCACAAAGTTGCCGGTTGATATTGCTCTGCTCGACCACGTCGGCATCTATTATATAGAGCGTCCCTACGCCGCTTCGACATAAAGCCTCAGCTGCGAGCGAACCTACAGCGCCGTAACCAAGCACGAGTACTTGCGAAGATTTTAGGCGACATAGTGCTTCTGCGCCGAGTAATTGCTGTACACGATTTAAAGCCGTTGAGTGCATACTAAATGTTGTGCATCGCTGCGCTGCGCATGGCGAGAGTCTCGAAGCGCCACAGTTTGTGCTTGCGCTGCATTTTTTCTTGCCTTTTTAGCCATCGTAAATAATGTGCCAAATGTTCGAGCTCACAATCATCTGGATCCCCGCGCCACGTCCGTACTAAAATACCGTTTAGCGGTGTCTTGGCAAAGCAAGTGTAGGTGTTGTCTACAATAACGATGTCCGATAAATCGTCGCAAATCAGTGAAAGCGGCTTCTCATAGGGATCACCTAGCACTTCTTCGTCCGTGATGCGTTTACACTTATCGCGAGCCCACAAATGGTAGCCCTCAACCCCTATATAATCCCATACAGCAGCCAAGTAACTGGGCTGGCCAGTGGTCCATATATAGCATTCAAATAGCTTGGACATCTCCTTCAAAAAGGGACGAAGCCCAGGACGAAAAGCCGTATAAAAAACTTGCTCCGAAGCCGTAAGCTGAACGCCGCCCTCAAGAAGATCATCCATGGTCGAAAAAATCAGCGTTTCATCCAAATCTAAAACTAAGGTCTTCATGCACCGTCCCTCTGCGGCAAAACGCGCCGATGCGGCTAAACTAAATTTTGGCGCCACTTTTGTCAACAAACGCTGTAGCGACCTCGCCGGTGAAAGCTAGATAGTCATTGGATGGCGAGTGGGGGTAGCGCGGGATCGCTGAGCAAAAGGCGCAATGAGCGAATAAGCTGCGAAGGTTGAGCGAATGAGCAAAAACTTTGCAGCTTATTATCGCGAATTGTCGAATTTTGCGAAGAAGCCCGCGCGTAGGGGGCAAAGCCCCCACCGAATAAAAAACGAGTTTAAGGTTAAAGTTAAAAACTAAATTGGTAGACGATGGGTACAAAGACGCGTTTTTGGGATTTTCGGGACTTCATTTCGAGGTGGTCAGAGATTTCGTAGGCGGTGATTGCGCCAATAATGGGGAGGGCGATGATGAGGGCGGCGGCGAATTCGGGGACGTATTCGATGGTGAAGTAGGCGATGATGTCGGCGACGACGGCGGCGGAGTAGGCGCCAACGAAGGGTTGCCAAGCGCTGGATTGTCCGCCTGCGAGCCAGCCACCGAGCAGGGTTCCCCCTCCAACGGCGGCGGGGTAGGTGGCGAGTGCGACCCAGAAGCCGGGCATTTTGGCGAGGCTTTCGGGTGGGGAAACGACGAGGTTGGTGATGATGGGCGTGCCTAGGGCGACGGCACCAAAGATGGCGCCAAACGAGAATTCAGAGAACACGCGAAGGGCAGCGTGTCGGCGCGTGCGCTCGCCGGCGTAGGGGTCGTCTTCTTCGATGGGCGGTGGTTGCTCTTGGGGGTATGCGTGGGGGGCGGCGAATGTGGCGCCAAAGGCGAAAAGGAGGACAAAGGCGAGCTGCGCAAAAATTCGGTAAAAGTGGTGTATTTTTGAATTTTGTATCACAGAATTACTCAACAGTCACAGATTTGGCAAGATTTCGGGGTTGATCTACGTCGTTTCCGAGTAGGTCAGAGAGGTGGTAGGCGAGCAGTTGGAGGGGGATGATGGAGAGCAGGGGCTGGGCGAATTCGTCGGTGTTTGGCATGGTGAACGAGAAGTCGGAAATCTCTTTTAGATCTTCGTCGCCTTGGGTAACGACGGATATTATGCGGCCACCGCGGGCTTTAACCTCTTGGAGATTCGATAAAGTCTTGGAGTAAACCGAATTTTTAGGCGAAATAACGATGACGGGTAGTTTTTCGTCGATGAGTGCGATGGGGCCGTGTTTCATTTCGCCAGAGGGGTAGGCTTCGGCGTGTATGTAGGTAATTTCTTTGAGTTTGAGGGCGCCTTCTTTGGCGATGGGGTAGTGAACGCCGCGTCCTAAGAAAAGGAAGGAGTTGCAGCGTAGTAGGCTTTTTGCTACCTCGCGAATATTGTCTACTTCTTTGAGCATCTCTTCGATTTGCGCGGGGATATCGCGCAGTGTTTGCATGAGTTCTCGCGCTCTTTCTGCGCTCATTTTATCGCTCTCTCGTCCAAGATAAATGGCCAATAGCATGATGCTTGCGAGTTGGGTGGTGAAGGCTTTTGTGGAGCATACACCGATTTCTGCGTCCGCTCGGGTGTAGAGCGTAGCGTGTGAGAGCCGTGGAATGGAAGAGTCAATGACGTTGCAAATGGCTAGTATTTTTGCGCCGCGTTCTTTGGCTAACTGAACGCAGGCTAGGGTGTCGGCGGTTTCACCCGATTGCGAAACGGCGATAATGAGGTCGCCTTCCCCAATGATGGGGTCGCGGTAGCGAAACTCGGAGGCGACGTCGACGTCGACAGGAAGGCGTGCGCAGCTCTCAATGAGGTATTTTCCTAAAAGCCCCGCATGATATGATGTTCCGCAGCCTATAAAGTGAATTTTACGTGATAGTTCTGGCTTTAATTCGACAATACTGGGTTCCAGTTTTACCTGGCCTTCACTCATGAGGAATCGTGCGCGGAAGGTGTCGATGAGTTTTTCGGGTTGCTCGAAGATTTCCTTGAGCATGTAGTGTTTGTAACCGTGTTTTTCGGCGCTTTTGAGATCCCATGTAATGCGTTGAACGGGTCGTGTAACGAGGATGTTTTTTTTGTTGTAGATTTCGCAGCCCGTAGTTTTAACGCTTGCGTAGTCGCCGTCTTCAAGAAAGATGATGTTTCGGCAGTACTCCAGTATTGCCGTGACATCCGAAGCGATGTAGCACTCGTTTTTGCCGATGGCGATAACGAGGGGGCTTTGGTGACGGACGACAATGATTTCATCTGGGTTATCGGCCGCGATGATGGCTAGGGCGTAAGAGCCTTCGAGTTTAGCGCATGTATCGCGTACGGCATCGAGTAGTTTCTTGCCGTCTTGTAGCGCATCATTAATAAGGTGTGCGATAACCTCGGTGTCGGTTTCGGAGCTAAAGATTTCTCCTTTTGCTTCGAGTGTGTTTCGCAGCGCGGCGTAGTTCTCGATAATGCCGTTGTGTACGACGGCGACTTTTCCATAAACTTGGGGGTGCGCGTTGAGTTTGTTGGGTTTTCCGTGGGTGGCCCAACGTGTGTGCCCAATGCCGATGCTTCCCGATATGGGCTCGCTGACAAGTAATTCTGCCAAATTTTCGAGTTTCCCATGCTCGCGTCTTAGCGCGATAGCGCCCTTAACAATAGATGCTAAGCCCGCCGAGTCGTACCCGCGATAGGCTAGTCGCGATAGCCCTTGCATAATAACAGGAACAGCGTCTTGAAGACCAATATATCCAACGATTCCGCACATAATTCGTTATTTATCCATATTTTACGAAAAAACAGCTACAACAATTCCAATAGCAACACCTAAAAGTAGCCCTAGAACGAGCCCACCGAAGAACTTTGCAAGCTGTTGGTGTTTGAATTCGCGGTAAATATTAGAGTAGCGCTGTTTTTTGACGGCTGCAAACTTTTGTTCATGCAGCGAAGAGGGGAGCAGCCCGCTGACTTCTCGCAGAGCGGATTCGGCGTCTTTGGCCTGCGCCGCTTTTGAGCTCAAGTGCACGACGGGGGTTGGACTTTTTGAGGAGGGTCTTTTGATGTTGTGCTTGTTGTCGATTTTTGGCTTGCTATCGGATTTGATTTTAAGCATGTCAAAGCCGGGATCGTTGTCGATATCGAGATCTTCAAATACATCCGCGACCCAATCGATGGGGCCACCCTGAAGTTCTGTGCTCTTGTCCTCCTCAACGACGCTCATGCCCGTGACGAAGGTTTTGAGTAGTTCTGCGTCCCCTGGTGGGAGCATGTTGCCCAGCTCCTGTTCCAGCGACATTTGCACATCCTTCGACACCTTCTCTCCCTTAAACAGCGTCCACTTCTTGTCGGCGAGATCATTGATGAGCCAGCTAAGATCGAAGCGGTTTAGGGGGATCCCCATGACAGTGGCAAGGGAGGAAATTTCTAGGAATAACTGGTCGGCTGAGCTGTATCGATCGGCGGGGTTTGCGGCTAGGGTTTTGTGCACAATTTGTATTAAAGCCTCAGGTATGTCGCTTCTTATTCGGCGCAAGTCTGGAATAGTGGCAGCTTGTACGGCTTTAAAGGTTTCTAGATCGCTTTCGCGCTGGAAGAGGCGTCGTCCTGCGAGCATTTCCCACAAAACAATTCCGAGCGAAAAAATATCGCTTTGCGAGGTGATGTTTGGCGGCGATTTTGTTCCTTCGGGCGAAATGTAGGCAAACTTACCCTTAATCATGCCCTCGGGCGTTGATACGTCATTACTCAGAGCATCTGATAGGCCAAAATCCGCAATTTTCACTTCGCCGTAACGCCCGATCAAGATATTGGGCGGCGAAATATCGTTGTGGATCAGCCCCATGGCGTTGCCTTCGTGATCCTGTAGATTATGCGCATAGCTTAATCCTGCGCTAACCTGCTGTACGATGTAGAGTGCAATTCCGATGGGAAAAGGGGTGTTTCGCGCTTTCATGCGCTCGATCACCGATTTGAGATCCATGCCCTCGATGTATTCCATCACGATGAAGAAGGAGTTCGCGCTTTGACCAACGTCGTAGACGCGTACAATATTGTCATGCTCAAGCTGGAAGGCTAATCGCGCCTCATCGACGAACATTTGTTGAAAGAGTTTACTTTGCTTTTGTGCCAGCTCTGGCAGAATTCGCTTGATGGCTACTTTTCTGCGCAGCCCACCGACGGAGAACATCCAACCGAGGAAAACCTCCGCCATACCGCCGCGTCCCAGCGTGCTCATCAATTCAAAACGTTGCTCTGTTCCCATTATACCCTCAGCTTAAGGCAATAAAATCCCCCGAATTATCCCTGTATACATTAAAAGCTTCTTATAGTCAGTATATCGGGAGATTAGGAGTGTGGAAATAGGGGCTAAAATAGAACCCCCCGTGTAAGACTAATCCACGCTAGCAAGTGCGGGGGCGCTGTGAACGATTTCTGTAACGATGACTTTTGCGTTCTCTACGCCAATGCGCAGTTCTTGGGCAAGCGTATCGTGGCTTAGGATCCACTCAGCGATGCGAGATTCTACGAGGCTTTGTATGGTTCTTCGCATGGGGCGCGCGCCGTAAGCTGGTGCGTAGCCACCGTTTTCGAGCAAGAAGTCGATGAGTTCTGGCGCAAAATGGAGCCGAATTTTCTTCTCATAATATAGGCTATCTGCCGAATCTTTGAGCAAGAGTTTCGCAATTTCCTTAATTTCGTCTATACTTAAGGGGTGGAAGACGAGTTTTTCTTCGATACGATTCCATAGCTCTGGGCTAAAGTGGCTACGCGCCGATTTAAGGATAATTTCCTCTGCTTGCTCGGGCTTTAGTTTTTGCTCTTTGGCACCAAAGCCTATGCTCTTTTGCGCGGCTTTAGCCAGCGCTGAAACACCGAGATTGCTGGTCAAAACGACAACAGTATTAGAGAAATCGACGCTTCTTCCTTTAGCGTCGCTAAGGCGTCCCTCATCGAGTATTTGCAGCAAAATGTTGGCCACATCGGGGTGTGCTTTTTCTATTTCGTCAAAGAGAACAATTTGGTAGGGGTACTTTCTCAGTGCTTCGGTGAGCAGCCCACCGTCGTCAAAACCGACGTAGCCCGCGGGGGCGCCGATGAGTTTGGCCACCGAGTGCTGTTCCATGTACTCGCTCATGTCAAAGCGAATAATGCTGCTCTTAGAGCCAAAGAGAAAATCGGCTAAAACCTTGGCAGCTTCCGTTTTTCCCACGCCAGTGGGGCCTAAAAATAGGAAAGATCCGATAGGACGATGCGCGCCAAAGCCAGCGTGGTTTCTGCGTACGACTCGCGATATGCGTTCAATGTTCTCGGCATGCCCTATGAGTTTTGCGCCCATGAGCTCTTCCATCTTTAGAAGTTTCTCGTTCTCCGTCATGAGGAGTTTTTCGAGCGGAATTTCGGCCAACTGCGCGATAACCTTAGCAACCTCGGTGCAGCTAACTTCGCTCTTGCCTTCGCGATGCGCGATGGAGCCCGCGCGATCTAAAACAGATAGCGCCTTATCGGGTAGGGCTCTTTCCTTAATAAAGCGTTCCGAGAGCTTGACCGCACTTGTGATGGCTTCTTTGCAATACTTCAGATCATGGTGCAGTTCGTACTGCTCGATTATTCCATCATTAATAATGCGGATCGAGGTTTTGACATCGGGTGGCTTCACTTCAATGACGTCAAATCTCCGCTCAAAGGCGGGATCCGAGTCGACTGCGCGGCGAAATTCCTGCGAAGTTGTTGCCCCAATACACACGAGTTCCCCGCGCGACATCGCCAGCTTGAGGTCGGCGGCAACGTCCGCAGCGGCCTCTGAGTTTGCGCCACCTAACCAAGAGTGTATTTCGTCCAAAAATAAAATAATCTGACCTTGCGCTAGCCTAAACTCAGACTTTATAGCGTTAAGTCGCTCTTGGACGGCACCGCGAAGTTGGGTGCTACACATAAAGGAGTTAAAATCTAGGGCAATGATGGTGTGTTGTTCAAATCCGCGTGGCGCCTTGTTTTTCGCCATATTAAGGGCAAGCCCTTCGATGATAGCGGTTTTGCCAACGCCAGGTTCGCCGATGAGTATGGGGTTGTTACTTCGCCGTTTTCGCAGGATGTCGATGAGCTGCTCTATTTCGTGTTCTCGCTCGATGACGGGATCGAGTTTGCCTGCCTTCGCCTCGGCGAGCAGATTTCGACCAAAGCGGCATAGGGTGGGGAAGCGCGAGGGGCTAAGCGCGAAGGGGTTAAAGCCAGGAACAACGATTCGGCGCTTTTCATGAGCGCCCGCGCGACTTGCCGCACGCAATTCGCTCGATGAGCGGTGAGTGCTATTATTTGAGCGGTGAGTGCTATTATTATGGATAGTACCGCCAGCTCTGCGTTTTGGCGCGGGTTTTGCGTTGGTCTCCAGTTTCGAGTCCTTCGACTCAAGAGAGCTAAGGTTTTGTATGCCGCTCTTTGGCTTGGGAGCGCTTTTTTGAGGAGCGCTCAGCGCTTTTTGTTCCTGGGACTGGCGAAGACGCATGCGCTTAGCGAGGTCAACGGCGGTTGCTTGCTGGCTCTCGCGTGCAGATAAGGGGCGCTTGAGCGGCGCTTGTGTAGCGCTTGTCTTACGCGCAGCGGGCGTTTGTTGTGCAGGAGCTACGCCGTTAGAGGCCGTGGGCGCTGGCTGCACTTCGATTTTTGGCTTGGATTTGGGCGGCGTATCTGGGCAAACCCTAGTTCCTACGCTCGGCGTTACGGGGATAAAATCTAGTGTCGGCTCTCCGCTGGGGCTAAAACTAGTGACAGGTATAATAGTGGGAGAGCGACGCGCTACAGCAGGAGCCTGTACGCTGCGAGCATGGCTGTAGCTTTGGCTTTGCACAGCAGTCTGTCGCATGCTCACGTGGTTTTCAGTGCCGCTAAAGGCGAGTTGGCGCGCGAGGTCTAAATCGAGGTTGAGCGCTTGGAGTAGGGCTTGGGCTATGCATGGCTCATCCAGTATAGCCATCAAAAGCTGATCTGGCCTCACCTCATCCTCGCGAATGCAACTCGTCAGCCTCGCCGCGCGGTCCAGTAATCGCTGTATGGCATCTCCGGGCTCTCCGCGAAAGCGGTAGTGCGACAAAGCATACTGCAGCGCTTGATCGGATAAGCCGATGCTTCGCAGTATTTGACCTGAAGGGCCAGGGGCATCAAGCAAACTTTTGAGCAAAATTGCCGTGTTTGGCGTTATGTTATAGCGATTAGCCTCAAGCTTAGCTTGCTTAACTATAGAACGTAAATCATGACTCCACTCTACCGACATCAACTTCCTCCTTGAAGAAAATCCATCGTTTCACGGGTGCAAATATAACAGCAAAGCTACACGCTGTAAAAATTACCATCTCCGAAACTCACGCGCTTTAGGCTAAGCACGACTAGCCATGTTCTACACTGCACTAAAAAGGGCGACAAGTTGAAATACACTTGAATATTGTCAGTAGAACGCAATTGTTGTGTAAAATGAATGACTTAAGAGGTATAGATTATTATTCGGGTGAGAGAGAGCTAAGCTCCTAAGGTAAAATCTAGATAAAGGATAAAATCTTTAATAAATTCAATCATATCTTTATTATTTACTATAATCAAACTTAAGTTTTGCCTCGCCAAATAGCAGTAAAAACGAAGAAGATACTAAAATCTCTCTAAATTATGGGTAAATCTTGAAATAATGCTGAAAATATTAAATTAAATATATTGTTGTTTCGAAAATAGTTTATATTCATTGTGTTTCATGCTTCTTTTTTTGCACAAAACCGTTTTTTTCGCATTTTTCGTCCTCATTAGTTTTGAGCTTAGAGCCATGGCTTGGGACAGCGCTTCAATCCTGTGCAAAGCTCTCAAAAATACGCTTTTCTGTGCCATTTTGATCCTAGCTCTAGGAGGCAAGGAGTGCGGCAAGGGAACGACCTTGAGGTCGTGACCGCGCCAAACGACGCAGCCGACGACGAAATAGGCCAAAATGGCAAAGAAAAAGTGCGCTTCTTTAGACGGGGTTTGGGGCGCTAGCCCCAAAAAACAAAATCAGGCGCGAGTCGATGAAGACGAACAAAAGTAGCAACAATACGTATTTTGCTTAGCTTGGCAAAGCGGGGAGTCGGTGTTAGAGTTTTGCGGTGATTCCTTGCGTTGGGCGAGGATGTCTGTGATGAAACGAGGAGAGAGTGATGAAAAACCAAGAATTTCTTGATATTATGCGTGACAAGGTCAAGGTTTACGATTTAACGATGCCGCTGAGCATTCACACACCGCCTTGGCCGAGCTACATGCCGCTGCAAATTCAGTATTTTAAGCGTCTTGCGGGCTGCAACGGTGGGGGCATGGGCGCGAACGGGCAAGTTATCAAGATGAGCAACCACGTTGGGACGCATATGGACGGCGAGATTCACTTTTGCGCAAACGGTCGCGCGATTGGCGAGGTGCCGCTAGAGGAGTGGATTGGACCGGGCGCGGTGGTCGATATTTCCGAAGACGTTGAGGATTACGGAATCTACACGCCTGATCTCCTCATGTCGAAGTGCGAAATCCAAAAAGGCGACATTTTGGTCATCAACACGGGCTATCACAAATACGATTGGACGCACAAAACCGCCGACGAAATCCGCTATTTCGTTAAGCATCCTGGACCCAGCCCCGACTTCCACAAGTGGGCTCTGGAAATGAAAATCAAGTGGATTGGCGTCGACTGCGGCTCGGCCGACCACCCCTTCAACACCATCATCCGACAGTGGCAACCCGAGCACTTCCAACTCGCCGACGCCTTGGTTCGCGAACGCTACAACAAATCTTGGGACGAACTCTACCCCATCGAAGAGTACTACCAAGCCATGCACCTGAAGCTCTTCCCCGCTGGCATCGTTCACGCCGAGTGTTTAGGCGGCGATATTGCCGAAGTGGGAAGCAAACGCCTCTGGATCGGCGCCTTCCCTTGGCGCGCCATCGAAATGGAATCCTGCGGCTGCCGAATTATCGCCTTTGATACCGAGGCATAAGTCGAATTTTATTCGTTTTTAGTTTTTGGGGGAAGTTTCCCCCTCGCGTGGGCTTCTTCGCAAAATTCGACAACGAACGCAAAAATCTCTGCGGTGTTTTTGCTAAACGCTCAACCACCGCAGAGCTTGCGTTCGTAGCGCCTTTTGCTCAGCGATCCCACGCTACCCCCTCTGTTTCTTGCGTGCTTCATTATTTTACGTTCTTTTAAACCCCAAATAATAGGACATGTCTTAAACATTCGCCTCGTGATTTTTTAAGCGAGTCAATGTATTAATCTTCCTATGTCGCAAAATAAATTACCCCCACACGTCATTAACATGTACCCTGAAGAACGAACGAAGCCATTCGATTCCTGCTTCATTCCCAAGGGTTACCTCTTTCCCGAAACTCGTGAAGGTCTCTCGCCTTACCGCGAGTTTCCGCTGTCTGAGCCCTACTACGCGCTCAAGCAGACGCATCCAAGTAATTCCTACGATTTTCTCTCGGATGCGTCAGAGGAAGGCGATTTTGATAGTACGATTTTGCACATCTCCGATCTCGATGAGCTTCTGCTCAATGTTCAGGCGATGGGTTTGCAGTATATTTTGCAAATACAGAATTGCTTGCGCGATGACTACGTCATAAACCCGCCCCGCACTTGGGATAAACTCCAGTCGCTCTTGCTCAACATTCCAGTTTTCAGCGAGGAGCTCTGTCAGTGGCACTACCCAGTCAGCCAAATTGGGTATAACATTAGTAATACCGATGCGCCGACTCAAATTGATGTGGCAAATAATATGCCACAGCTTTTTGGCTACTTACCCAACGGCGATTTGGCTATTTATTGGGAGATAGCAGACGCGTTGCATGAGCGCTACGATATTGACTTGGAACCGATGCGTACGAGCGTGGATGGCGACTTGGTGTTGATGCCGGGAATCCATGAAATTCAGCGCGCTCAAGCGCCGGTGGGAAGCGTTGTCGATACGGGCGTGCTCTTGATGGGGAGACAACGCTCGCAATTGCCCGCACTAGTCGAGTATGCAACGCGAATACTGCGCCGTCGCCCTGTGGTGCTGCGCGAGGCGAGTTATCCTTATTATATATTGAAACTTCAGGTCATTCCGTGCGAATTTGGTATGAATCACTACGGAGAGGCGACTTGGGGCGCCTTTGGCTTTTCTTGCGATAGGCTATCGGGTTACGATTTTAGGGTCATCAATAACCCGCTTGCGCGTACGCTCCCCATCTACTCCACTGAACTAGGTAATATTGTCGTCAGTGTTAATTTTTTGGAAGATCTTAAAGCGCTTTGCGAGCGACACGGGCAAAATCTTACAGCGCGTAGCCTTCCCATATTGCGTATTCCATAGCTTCTTTATTCTCTGAACAAGAGTCCGAGGTACATCGTGCAGGATTTACTAAAGTTGCGATTTCAACGACCAGCGTCGGTTTACGCCGAAACCCTAGAGAACAAAACGGTTCTGATGAACGTTGATGAGAACTCATACTACGGTTTAAATCAGAGCGCGTACTGGCTTTGGCATAAGCTGATCAATGGGAATAGTCTTGAAGAATGCATCCAATTGGGTTTAGAGTACTTCGATATTACTGATGCAGAGCAGTTAACTGCTGATTTTAGTGAGACTCTCAACGAAATGATCAGCACCAAGTTGCTGCAACAGAGTGAGTAATGGGCTTATACACGCTCCATAAGCTTGGGCTTTGCCTTAAGGACACGGCGAAATCTTGGCATGAAGATAAGCCTGAAGCATTGCTAGTGCACGAGAGCGATAGCAAAGAAGACCCCTACATTTTGCGAGTAACGCAGCTTGATGCCTATCATTATTATGTCAATTACGAGAATTGGCGCATGAAATTGGATACGCTCGGCTGCATGATGGAGCTCGTAGAAACGCCAAATAGCTTGTTCCCAGAGCGCTACATCTTTGAGCGTATTGCGCGACCGCTCTTTGCCATGCTGCACGGTTCGCACTTAGCGATACACGCCTCGGCGCTAAGCATAGACGAACGAGCATTTGCGTTTTTGGGTAGCGCTTTTTCGGGTAAGTCGACCTTAGCGCTCAAGGCGCTTTCGCTCTGCGAAAGCATGAAGTACTATAGCGATGACTTGCTAAACGTTTGCGCGGATGGGCGTATTTTGCCTAGTAGCACTTGCGCCTACCTTCGTAATCCCCTCCACAGCGACTGGGCAAGTGAAGAGGGGCTTTTGTTTGGGAAGCTCTGTTACGCGATCGATGAGAGTCGTTTGGCTACGCAGGCTATGGCGCTTAGCGATCTCGTTCTTTTACGCCGTGGTGAGGAGTTTTCGCTTAGTTTATGGGGAGTAGACGAAATGATATCGCATTTTATGCGGCAGGTTCTTGATTTTAGCCCAGGAACTGCGCCTTGGCGCCGACACCGCTTTGGCTTAGCGCTGAAGGTGCTGCGCGCGGTAGAGCGTTGTTGGTGCTTTACTTACCCTGAACGAAGTGCTGTGGGTGAACTTGGAGCTGTGCGCGATATGTTCGTGCAGATGGGGGCGTTGTAGATGGGGGAGCGTCATCTTCGCGTCGCAGTAGAAGGCGCATCGTTTTTGCTGCTAAGTTCAGTGCCTATGCTCGCAGTCGCGTTGATGAAGAGACGCTGCTCTTTAGTACGTACGCTACGCGTAACGAAGTGCTGTCGCGATTTTGCTCTAGCGCATACACCACTAGCAGGAGCCAGTATTTCGCCCCAAACGCTAGAGAGGCTAGCTAGTGGGCTTGCGTCAAAGCTCTTTGTAGTGCAGTGTTTTGAACTTTCGGCGGTCACGGCGATTTGGCTAGCCTGCTTGGGGGAAGCGGCAGAGTTACAGGTGAGCAGGGCGCAGAGCGAGGAGTTTTCGCTGCACGCCTGGCTAAGTTGGAGGGGAGAGCGCATGTTTATGGAAAATGCAAGCTCGCGAGTGCTCTTTACTTGGTCTATAGAAAATTCGCCCATCCCTTGCGACGTGCAAGCATAATCGTTACAAGAGGCTTGGAATTTGGGGGGTAATGAGGAATTTGTTTTTATTGGTTGTTTTTGGAGAAGGGCGGCAATGGCTATAGAGATTGGGCAGAGGCATTACAGTGTTGCGGATGTCGTTGCGGTAGCGCGGCATGGGGAGAAGGTTTTTTTGGGAGAAGACGCCGTTACAAGGATTACGCAATGCCGCGAATTTTTAGAGGAGCGCGTTGGTAGCAAGGAAATAATCTACGGCACTAATACGGGGATTGGCGAATTTTCGGAAATTGTCCTAGAGGATGCGCAGCTTGAAGATTTTCAGCGCTACTTGGTTTACAACCACGCCGCTGGGGTGGGGGAGCCGGCGCCTATTGAACATATTCGCGCGGCGATGTTTTTACGCGTTTTGGTGCAGTCTAAGGGCTTTTCGGGCTGTCGCCTAGAGCTTACGCAGTGTCTTGTCGATATGCTCAATCAGGGGGTCTGCCCCGTGGTTTGTGAGCGCGGCTCTGTGGGGGCATGCGGCGATTTGGCGCCGCTGAGCCAGGTAGCACTCGTTTTACTTGGAGAGGGCGAGGCGTTTTATAAAGGGGAGCGCTTAGGGGGTGGCGAAGCCATGCGCCGAGCGGGCATAAAGCCCTGTGGTTTAAAGGTACGCGATGGGCTAGCGGTTATCAATGGCGCAAGCGTTTCTGCGGGAATCGGTGCGTTGCTCGTACACGATACAGGCGAGTGGATTCGTCAGGCCGAGATTGCGGCGGCGATGAGTTTAGAGGCACTGAAAGCGAATTTGATGCCTTATGAGGCGCGGATCGTTGAGCTACGCGGCTTTGCTGGCGCAGTCGATTGCTCCTGGAACCTACGCGCGATGATGCAAGGCTCCGATTTACACGACAAAGTTAAACCGCGGGTACAGGACGCCTACACCATGCGCTCCACGCCACAAGTTATCGGTACGCTGCGCGACCATTGGCGTTGGTGCGAAGAGCAGATGATTACCGAAATTAATGGCGTTTGCGATAACCCCGTTTTTGACGCCGAAGCCAAGCGCATCTACACAGGTGCCAACTTTCAAGGTAGCCCGTTTTCGATGCCGCTCGATAACCTCGGCGCGGGCATCACGATGGTTAGCGTCTTATCGGAGCGGCGGCTAAATCGCTTGCTTAACCCCGCGCTAAACGGCGGTCTTCCCGCGTTTTTGGCAAAAAATCCAGGCTACAACTCTGGCTTCATGCTTAGCCAATACACTGCTGATGCACAGATAGTGGAGCAAAAGATTTTGTCGCAACCCGCCTTCATTCAGTCGATCCCAGCAGCAGCAGATCAGGAAGATTTCGTGTCGATGAGTATGAACAGCGCCCTTAAAACGGCACAAATACTCAAGCTCGCACAAAGCATTATTGGCATAGAGCTACTCGCCGCGACACAAGGCGTTGAGCTACGTGGGTTTACACCCGGTAAGGGCACTAAAGCGGCAATGCAGGTGGTACGCAAGCACGTGCCGCTACTCGACGTCGATCGACCGCTACACATCGATCACGAAAAAATGGAGCGATTGCTTAAAAACGGGGAAATACTGCGAACGGTAGAGCGCGAGATTGGAAAGTTGAAGTAGGGGAAAAGCCCTAGGGCAGCCGCAAAGTCCTGTTTCGCCAAAAACTGGACGGGGCGTCGCGGGGTGTCCCCGCGGAGGGGGTAGTGGCAAACCCGCGCACAGCGCGGGGTTGACACGTAGGGGGACACTTCCCCCACAAAAAAATAGCCTTGAAAATTATCAATTTAACGACTTTGCGCTTGCCCTGAACCCCCCAGCTTCTTAAAACTCTAAACGTAAACCAAAGTGCCCCGATTTGAGATCAGGCGAAACGCTGGCGTAGGGCGTCCAGCGTATTCCTTCTTCTTTGGTATTGATGGTGTCGGATAACTCATAGCCAAGTACTGCGCCAATAACAGGTAGAGTCCAACCGATAATGTATGTTGACCAGAAGGCAGCCCTGTTAGAGTCTGAGCTAGCGTATACATTGACTAGCAAATACATTGTTATCCCAAGCGCCATGCCCGCGTAACTACCAAGGTAGGGTGCCCAAGCTTCCCCTTGGTTTTGCATAAAGTGGCCTGTAAGGTGTATGCCACCGCCAATAGCCGCGGGCGCAATTAGGCTTAGGGAGAACATGCCTATCATTGAGGCAAAGGCATTGCCGCCGTTGTCGAGTATAGCATATATTATCGCCGAATAGCCTGTATACGCAGTAGCTGTGGCGAAGGCAGCCGATACCAAGAGGCCGACACCTGTTTCGGCAAAAATACGCAAACCATCGTGCGGCCGATAGCGGACGTCCTCTATCACAGGGGGCGACAGCGCTATAGCATAATTCTGCTCACTCGCCAGTTCGCCTTCCTGCTCTCGGTATGCCTCAAGCTCATTATAATCTGGGTACGCTTGATAATTTGGGTACGCTTGCGCATTTGGCGCATTAGCGTTGGGTTGTGGCACAGGGTATGCGGAGGGGTCTTGTTGAAGATCTTGTGAAAAAGAACTTGTGCTATGTAAAAACACAAGAAAAAAAAGACTCGCAATGATATTTCGTTTACATGTTAACAACACTGAATTGGCTCCAAATCTACTCTTATTCTAGCGCAAAAAAAGCGCTGTACGCATTAGCTATGGGATTTTCATGAAAAAACCATGCCAAGTACATAGGTACGTAGCCTTATAGTTTTCCACAGAAATCAGTTGCGCAGTAAGAACGGCTTCTAAGGGCGATAGCCCCTAGTCAGATCTAGGGCTGATCCCAGCAAAGTAAAGTAATGCTATGGTTCAAAAAAGCTGATCAATAAAAGCTGCTACACAAAATAGAGTGTAAATTTCACCACATCGATAAATAAAAGGAGTAAGCCTTGTCCAGTTCTTGCAAAACATACGGAGTATGCTCTATCCAAATGCAGCGCTTTCGCAGTAAGGGCAGCGCCCCAGAAAGGAAAAGCCCCAATGAATCAGACTTTCCTCAAGCCTTATGACAAAATCTTTGGACAAGAAGAAGTAGATTTTTTATGTTCAAGAAGGGAGTCGCTGAAGATGCTCTGATTCATGCAAAAAAAGTAGGAGGCAGCTTTCAAAGCAGCCCCTTGCTTAAAACAAAGAAAGTCAGGCGAGACTTCAAAAAATAGCCAATAAAATCAGTACTCTACACACAAAAAAGGGTTATAAGGGGCAAGCTCTTAGCGGGGCGTGGGGCAGCGCCCCACAAAAAAAAGAATCAGAGCTTCTTTGAGGTTAGGTTTATATGATAAAAGCCAAATTTTACTTTGATTTTTGTGACTATCGCTCGTATTTCGTGGCCAAGGAGCTGGAGCTTTTAGGGGATCTGCCCCTGCAAGTGAAGTGGATTGCGCTGGATTCGTATTCGCTGCGAGCAATGAGCGGTGAGGCCGCTGGGAGGCAAAGTGAATTAGGGCAAAATTACGAACGCGAGGAAGCGAAGCGCTACGCGATCAGCGAGGGAATTAAGTTGCGCTGGCCGCAAGGCAGTATCAACAGCGGTTTAGCCCTGCGCGCTTCCACTTGGATTATGGAGAAGCGCGCCGCCGAATTTGAAGCGTTTTCACGTAAATTATTGCATTTTATTTGGGCTGAAGGCAACATTATTGATACTTTGACGATGCAACAGAGTTGTGAGCAGTTTTCCTTCGGTTTGGACGAGATCATGTCTTTTGACTCGGGCAGAGATCAGTTTGCAGCCCAAGATCGGGTGCTAAAACAGGCGCTGGCCGATGGTGTATTCGACGTGCCCTTCTTAGTTTTGGGAACTATGCCGGGCTTTTATGGCTACGGGCATACTAAGCGTTTTCGGCGTGCGGTTTTGGAAACATGGGTGCAGAGCCAAGACTCAGAACGGCTAGTAAGCATAGCCAGCGAGCTTTTGTTTCCGCTACGCGGGGACGCTCTTCGTGCCTACACCGATAAGCTTAAATCTCATCAAGAAGGTGGCAGTGAAAGTAGCGCTTACGGTCTACGGCGTCCTATTCGCCAAAACATACGACTGCCGCTCAACGAGCGAAAGATTCCCGCTATTCCTGCAACATCCAGCTTAAAACTTTGTTTTTGCGAGGGCGACTTGCTCGAAGCCTACACAAAATCGCAGCCCGATACGCTGGCTTTTGCTCTAGCTTGCAAGCAAGAAATTCATCAACTCCCCAGTATTATCGAAAAAATAAAGAAAAAACGCTTAAGTCGCCGAACTTTTCTTGCCAATATTGGGCTTAACGGCGAATTGAAGTGGCTGCTCATCGAAAGCTCTGCAACGGCAACGGTGAGCTACCGCTTCCTTGAAGCGGGCGAGGAGGGGGAAGAGTTTGAGATTGTGAGCATAGCTTCCTGGAAAGCGGCCATTCTCCTGCATTCCGCATCCGCGCCGCTACTCCAAACGCGGCTCGCCGCTGCCATGGGCGCACATCTTATGGTTTGTGCAGAGGCAAGCGAGCTACAACTAGCGGCTATGGCGCGAGTTTCGGAGCGCTGGTTGTTGCAGATCTGCGAACAAGGAGTGCTCTACGACGCCGATGGGCGCGGCTTGCGTTGTGCAGATAGCGTTAACCTAACATGGCCTGCCTACCACGCGAAGCCCGAAGCGACTCTGTGGGCGGGCGATCCCGCGAGAACGCTGCTTTTATGTGAATACCCGCTTAGCATTGGGGAGTTGCGCGAAAACGCCGATATGGAGCTATCGTGTCAGGGAAGCAGCTTGCTAGTGGCTACGCAAAATCAAAAAAACCTGCTCAGCGAGTTTCGTACGGATGAGCGCTTCAGTTTTGGAGACGAAACCCTCACGATCGTTCCAGTGAAAGAAGAACAGATCTTTGTGTCGGAACTGCTTAGCTACAAGCTACTCGAATCTTTACATAAAACGCTGAGTCATTCTCGCATGGCGATAGTGAATTATTGGGTAGATCTCGAATTTTCTTCTCTTGAGGCGTTGCGCGCTTTGTACGCCAGTATAGTCGAAGATTGGAAGATCCCCCTCATCGTTGTGGTGGGTCGCCAAGTCATTGAGCTTTGGCTCTGCGGTTCTCAATCCGCCTCCTACCGCGTTGAGAAGGAAGGCGAAAACTTCGTCCTCGACCTAGCCGATGTCAGCACCGCTCAGGACTGGTTTGACGCGCTTGCGCATAAAGCTGAAAATTTCCTCGATTCGCAATGGGACAGCATCGAGAGGCTTGGCAAATACCTTAAAAGCGAGGGTAAACCGCTGGCTACGGAAGCGTAAGTCGTTTTTTGCTACGCTTGGAATGGCGATACAGCGCGTGCTTTTTACTACATAGCAAAGTAAGGGGACACTTTGCCCCTTGCAGCAAAGCTAAATAAAGCGAATTGGCTTAGATGGCGTTGAATCCTTCTGTAGAACCTTTGAGATCCGCGAACCAAAGGGGTAGACTACATTAATGATGCGCGATGGATGTGCCATTGCTTAGCTTTAGGAGGTCGTATGAATCGTGTTGTAGCAGTGATTTTGGGTGGTGGACGCGGGAGTCGTTTGTTTCCTCTGACGCATGAGCGCGCAAAGCCAGCAGTGCCGCTGTTTGGAAAATATAGGCTAATCGACATTACGATTTCGAACTGTATTAATTCTGGCATTAACAGCGTTTTTGTGTTGACGCAGTTTTTGTCGGCGAGTTTGCATCGTCATATTATGATGACGTACAAGTTCGATGCGTTTAGTAAGGGCTTTGTAGAAATTTTGGCGGCCGAGCAGACGGAGCGCAGTCAGGAGTGGTTCATGGGAACGGCGGATGCGGTGCGTTCGACGCTGCACCACATTCAGCATTTTGGCAATCAGGAAGCGTTGATTCTTTCGGGAGATCATCTTTATAGAATGGATTATTCGAAGATGATCGATGAACACCGTGCAAAATCCGCCGAATTGACGATTGCTGTGTATTTAGTCAATAAAGAAGATGCTTCTCGTATGGGGCTTATGCGCGTGAATGATGAGGGGATGGTGGAGGAGTTTGTTGAAAAGCCTACCGACCCCAAAGTGATTGAGCGCTTCCGTGCGCCGGCTTCACTGATTAAGCGCGCTGGGCTCAACGAAAATGATGCGTGGTATTTGGCGAGTATGGGGATTTATGTCTTTAACTCCGATACGCTAGGGGAGAGCCTAAAGAGCCCCGATAATGATTTTGGTAGCCAAATTATTCCTGGCCTCATTGGGAAGTCTCGTATTAATACCTTTTTGCACGAAGGATACTGGGCGGATATTGGAACCATTTCGGCGTTTTATGAGGCAAATATCATGGCGACGCGTGTGCATGCGCCATTCCCCTTGTATAGCCCAGGTAACCCGATTTTTACGCACATGCGTTCACTGGCACCCGCTATTGTGATTCGCTCCGCGATCCGCGATAGCTTGATTTCAGAGGGCAGCGATATTCATGGCGCCATCATTAGTGATTCCGTTATTGGTGTACGCTCCATCATTCGCCCCGGTGCAACGCTCAAAGAAGTCATCATGATGGGCGCCGACTACTACGAAGAGGAGAGCCCGCAGCCCATGGATCCCGATAGTGAGGGATACGTTCCGCTTGGTATTGGGCGAAACGTCACGATGGAGCATTGCATTGTCGACAAAAACGCAAGAATTGGTGACGGCGTCATCATTCGGCGACACGACGATGGAGTCAACGTCGATGGCGAATACTACTGCATTCGCGACGGTATCACCGTTATTCCTAAGCATGCAGTCATACCCCCTGGCACCGTCATCTAATTTTCTTTTTTTTCTTTGCAATTTTGGACTATTTCGTCGTCGGCGGGGTCGTTTGGCGCGGTCACGACCTTTTTTCTTTGCAATTTTGTGCGTCTTCGTCGTCAGCGGCGTCGCTCATCTCGGTCACGACCCTGAGGTCGCTCCTTCGATTCGCTCCTTGCTTCCTAGAATCCGCATCAAAATTGCAAAGAAAAGCGTTTTTCTTCTTTTTTTTATGGTTCTAGGCTGAAAGACGTTTTTCTTTTTTATTTGGTAGGGGCAGGTTTCAAACCTGCCCCAATTCGTTAATCGTTTTTGTAATGGCAAAGAAAAGCATTTTTTCTCTAATTTGGTATGGGCAGGTTTCAAACCTGCCCCAATCCGTTAATCGTTTTTGTAATGGCAAAGAAAAGCATTTTTTCTCTAATTTGGTATGGGCAGGTTTCAAACCTGCCCCAATCCGTTAATCGTTTTTGTAATGGCAAAGAAAAAAAGAGTGCTTTCTTTTTTGAAGGGGAGGGGGTTTGGGGGAGGGGAAACTTT
>JBBAEA010000017.1:0-33997 GCA_041656175.1 Bradymonadales bacterium
CCGTCTGCAAGCGCGCCATCTGCTCCAAAGTGTTTTGGTAACGCCCCTTCTCGCGCATCGCCCCCTGCGCCCGCTCCACATCCTCCCAAAACGCTGGCTCCTGCGCCTCCGCCTCCAAACGCTCAAACTCCTCCTGCATACGCGCTAGGTCAAAGACACCTCCGCAGCTCGTCGTTTCGCGCCCGCAACGCCTGCAACCTCGCCATTAATACACCCAATTCCATACTTCACACTCCTTCCCCCGCAAAGCGCTTTTACCCATTTGCGCTAGGATTCGTCAAGCTAAGAGCGCTGTGTAAGCTAAAATTTTTTCTTTCTATTTTTTTTGGGGGGGGGATAAATCCCCCCTACGCGCGGGCTTCCTCAAAATTCGTATCATTCGCACTATTTCGTGCGTTGTATCGGCTATTCGCCGATCCAACGCACAAAATGTGCTCATGGCACGAATTTCTCGGCGATCCCGCGCTACCCCCCAGTCTCTAGCAGAACGAAGTTCTTATGCGCATCAAACAAAGTATCTTCAAAGCCGCTAGGGAAGTTCTGAGTCATAGGGTCTACCGCTCTCAGAGCTCGTTTTTCCGTAGAGTATTGATTTTATTGACTTTATTTTGAAAACCCGCTGAAGCTTCCTTTATTTACGCTAGTTAATTTTAAACTGTTATGACATCAATCCAAGTTTGTATAGGAAATATTTGCATCAAAAAGCGAAAAATCGACTTTTAGCTCTTCAACTTTTGGTAGCAAGTTATAACTCCAATGGAGTTGTAAATTTTCTAAATTTGCGCGCATCGAGTTATATTCGAGGGTGTTTTGCTTAAAACCTTCTATATTCTTAATAATATCCTTAATTCTGGCCACGCCAAAAGCGTTTGATATCATTAAATCTATAATAGAAACCTTTGTTCTGATGAGTTCAGCGTAATACTGAAAAGTTTTCTTTTCATCTTTTTTAAGCGAGGCGAGGTACATGGCAAATAGCGGCAAGGAAAATAAGTAGTTGTTTTTTGCATTTTCGCTCTCTAGGTGCAGATCTATCGACTCTAATAAGCTTTCATTCTCGGGATCTTCGATACAAAGAAGAAGCAGTTCTACGGCTTTTAATAGGATAAAGTCTTGCTTCTGTTCCTCGAATAGAATCCTTGCTGCTTTTGCATATATCTTAGCGCGCTGAAGTTCTCCGAGCATGAGCGCGTGCAGGGAAATAAGGAGCAACGCGTTTGCCTGAATCCAAGGATTGAGTTTTGATGCAAGGTTGAAAGCCATACAAGTTTTGGCGAATGCCTCTTTAAACTGCTGTCTGTGGTAAAGCAATAGAGCGTCAACATAGTTACAAAATGCGCTGCCAATACGGGATTTTTTTCTCTCAAAATAGTTTTTAGCACGCTTTAGTATGAGTTCCGATTCCGCAGTTCTGCCATGGTAGATGTAAAAAATGGCTACGTAACAATCGAGCACGAGCTCAGAGTGATCCGTAAAATCTGCTTGAAATTTACTGCCTAGATGAGAGTCTGTACTTTTACTAACTTGGTGATTCCAGAGTTGTGTTGTTTCGATAATTTTCTCGGAGATGCGGCTAAAAAAGCTCATTTTATGCACAAGGAAGACTTGGATCTGACCTTGTATACATAATGCCGCGTTTTTAAAAGAGAGCGTCTTCACATGGTAGACGGCCTTAAAAAATCCTAGCATTGCTTTGAATTTTTCATCCATCATGTCGTGTTCAAGACTTTGAAGCATCTCCCATAGATTTTTGAGTTGGCCGTGGTGAACGTAGATCTGTAAACGCGTATGCAGGTTCACCGCATAATCTTCTGAACTAGCGGCGAGTTCATCCAAAATAGCATCTGAGGCGTCCAAACGCTGTAAGGCCGCGTTGTGATCTTCCTTAAGTAGGAGGAACATAGCGTTTAGTGACTGCGCCTTTGCTAACAAAATCGGCTGTTGATAGCGCTGAGCACAGTAGCTCAAAGCGTCCACGAATCGCTCGGCTTCATGAGACTTTCCTGCCTCCACCCATAGCTTACCAAGCTGCATCAAGACAAAGGGCCAATCTATCGGTTGCGTCAACGCAGTGAGTTTTCCACTGGAATTCTGATCACGGATTTGCATAAACATTTCATTAAAAACGCTGTAGAGCTGAGTTCCAAGATCGTAAATTCTCCCTTGATCTAGCGTTTGAACCGCTTTTTTAAAGGCATTAAAAAGCATAACCCGCGCGTTCTCCGTCTCGCCTATAGCTTCGTAGTGCTGGGCAAGTTCGTTGTACAGCTTAAGATCCATGTTTCGGTGATAGCTCGTCTTTACCTGAATGGCTAAGCGATGTAGCGCTCTTAGCTTTCGCATGGAGTAGTTGCTGAGTATGGTCATCACGGGGATTTGGGAATCAAAGCGAAGAGCTGTCTGCGATTTTGCGCTAGTTGTTTCGTGTAGCATACGCGCTTTAATCAGCAGCTCAATACAGCTATCAAGATGTTTATTGAGCTCAATATCTCCTTCCAACTCAAAAAACAACTCCATGAGTTCGTCCTCAAACTCTTCGCCCAAGATCGCCAGCCTTAAGAGAATGTCGTTGAGGATGGGTAGCGGAATGCTTCTACTCAGTTCTTTCTTAAGTCGTTCGATGTAGGCCGTGTACACTTCTTTGAAAAAGGGCGGAATATAGATTTTACAAATAGCCCCATCTTTAAGGGTGTACATCCCGTCATCGCGCCTTTCGATGAGGCGCTCATCTTTTTGGATCTTTGCAAGTTCACGCCCAAGCATAGGGTTTCCGTAGCTATTTCGCGTTAAGCAGCTGGATAAAACGGAGTCAAAGTGAAAAGCATTTTTGAAAAACTGCTCCATATTCTCGTTTGACAAAGGAGAAACGCGCAGCGTTTTAACACTTCCCCCTTCATGGCGTGCCAATTTACGGAAACTGGCCTCTACCTTCGTTTCAGGAAGCAGCTCACGCGTGGAGACGTTAGCAATGATCATGCATTGCATACGCTGTAGCGCAGCTTGCATCGCAAAACACTCCAAAAAATCTAGCTCTGCCCAACTCGCATTGTGCATATCCTCCAGCAATATCGCTACAGGACTAAGTTCGCAGATCGCCATGATGATATCTACAAGTAAGAAGGGATCTGGCATTGTGCTAGCTTGAGTAGATTCAGGGCGTAGAAAAGCCAAAATCTCTGCCGTATCTCGCTCGGTGTTGAGCTTGAGTTTTCGGTAATGAAAACTCAAAAACTCACATAACAATTCTGTTTTTACGTCTCTACACTGCAATAAGCCTTCAAACAAATTGCGCATGCCCGTGTACTGCATATTATGTCCAAAGAACGCCGCTCCGAATCGTAAAATCTTCCCCTCGATCAAGGGTTTAAGTGCAGAAACCGCAATTTTAGATTTACCTATTCCCCAGTCTCCTTCAATAATGAGTAGCTTCCCCCTACCTTGTAGGGCTAAATCCGCAGTTTCGCGTACGATGGCTAGCTCCTGTTCTCGGCCTATAAGTTCGAGCGAGCGTTCTGTGCGCTGCTGCTCCATAGCACCGTGTTCTAGGAGCATATCCGCGTTAAAGATCGAGGGGATATTTTGCGCAAATCCAGATTCTTGTAAAGACAGCTGTGAACTATCGCCGTGTGAAACCATAAACGGGTGGTATGAGTTGGAATCTGAATGAGCGGCACTTAGTTGGGTGTTTAGCCACTCATCTGAAATTCCACTAGCATCAAGCATATTCGATATACTTTGTAGATCCTTTGAACTAGGCTTGTTCTGTGCTTCTATTTGGCCATTTGTGCGCGTAGTGTCGTGGCTAGGCGGATCAAATACGGTAAAATCTTCTTGCAAAGTTTTGGCTCGGATCCTTTCGCGTAAACCCTCATAAAAAAGCTGCAAATCCTCGTTTTCGACGTAGTTGAGCGCTTGAAGTGCTCTTGAAAGTGCTTGCGCGCCCACGTAGCGATCCCAGGTTTTCTTGGCACACGCTTTTTGTATGACCTCTTCAATGCCCGGCGGAATCGTTTGCCCCTCACGCGTGTTCAGCGCCGGGAAATCGTCCTCGATATGCATCAAAATGGTCTCGATATCGCTTTCGCCCTTAAACGGGACTTCACCGCACAAAATTTCATATAACACAATACCGACGCTATAAATATCGGTGCCTGGCCCTACCTGTGAATTTACTCCACGTGACTGCTCTGGTGCCATGTAGTAGGGGCTGCCAAGTACTGTTTGGGTAAACTCCTGATTTTGATGAGCGAAGGATGGCAAACTCGCGATACCAAAGTCTACCAACTTTACAACGATATTCCCGTCTTCGCTTAGCGACAAAAGTATGTTGGAAGGCTTAATATCGCGGTGGATGATTCCCCTAAAGTGCGCATGCGTAAGTGCCGCTAAGAGTTGGGTCGTGACGTCGAGCACAAAGGAAAAGGGCATTCTTAGATCCATGATCTCGTGTAGCGATACGCTCTGCAAGTACTCCATCACCATGTACAGCTGAGATTGGCATGCATCAAAGGCTAGAACTTTAACGATGTTAGGATGCTTGAGATACGCGAAGATCTTGGATTCTTTGACAAAGCGGCGGCGCATCTTCTCATCGGAGCAGAGTTCTTTTTTGAGCAATTTAATCGCAAGCAACTCATTGTTGTTCTGCTTATCCTCGACTAAGTATACTTGCCCCATACCGCCTGTCCCTAGCGTTTTCCTAATCAAATAGCGAGAATCAAACTCTTGCCCACTGCACAAACTCATACTTTGCCTCTAAGTTGCACTCCAAAAATAAACGATGCTGAAAACCTTAAGAAGTGAGCTGAACTTTAATTTTACCATTAATGGTGTTTTATCCACGAAAAACAAAGCAAGCTCCCAAGCCATGCCAAGCTCTAAGCCATCGCATCACAGCGTATAAACATGCTAACACGTTTGTGGCATAAATATCCATTTTTTTAAAGAAGAATAACAAGAACGAAGCTCAATTATCTTGCTATATTTGACTCGTCGAAAGAAAGACCGAAAACTTTTTTTGCATTATGGCGAATCACAAACATTAATTCAGATAACTCGATAGTTCGCAGCTCAGAAACTCGTTGGTACACCGCGCAAATCTGCTCAATGTCGTAGCCTTTGTTTGCCAAAAAATCGCTTTCTAGCAAGATTTGTTCAGAGGGCGACTCTGCGATAATCCGCTCCAGTCTGTGATTATGGCGTAAACCACGGGGAGAGAAGGACAAATAAAATCCGCGTTTTAGCGCCCAATCTGCTATTTCGGGGCTTGCTCTAAAGGCGTGTAGTACAAGTGGAACGTTGAGCTTTCTTTTGGCGAGTAATGATTGCAACGGCGAGTAGGCGCGAACGCAGTGCAAGACTAAGGGTTTATGGTATCGCTCGGCAAGTTCTATTTGTTGGCTTAGCAGTTCTCGTTGTAGATCTATTTTGGGGTAACGTAAGTCTAAGCCGCACTCAGATATGGCAACGATCCGCGGCTCATTTTTTAGATATTGCTCAAGACGCTGTATTAACGCCTCCCCTTCTTGCGCGTTCTTGAAACCCGCAACTTCATAGGGATGTAGCCCTAGTGCAGGGAATACGCGCTTTTCGTAGCGAGCGGCTAGTTGAAGTATTTGGCACCAATCTGATGAATTCGCGCTGGAACTAACGATATAGGACTCAGGCTCGGTTTCGAGATCATAAACGTGTGCGTGTGCGTCGAAAAATAGTTTCATGTTTAAACGTTGTACGAGAATGAGAAAAAACACAAGCTCTTCGAGCTATGGCTTGTGAGTTTACGGTTTGTTGGCGCTTGGCCAATTTATGCTTACTGGCTCCCTTTGGGGGGTAGCGCGGGATCGCCGAGACAAATACACAATGAGCGCATTTTGTGCAATGGTTCGACGATTAGTCGAAACATTGCACAAAATTTTGCGCGAATTGTGAATTTGGCGAGGAATCCCGCGCGTAGGGGGGAACTTCCCCCCCCACAAAAAATATAGAAGGTAGAGTTTTGAGCTAAAAACGCTGTTATGTCGGCGCAAATCATGTAGAATACGGCTGATTTTGCGCATTGCGGCGCAGACTTAACTTTCCCCTAATTGATTTGAGGTTGATATGACAAAGACTAGAGCTGAGTTAGCTAGAGAGAATGCCCTGCGTTGGACGCAGCTACCTTTTGATGATGCGACGCGTGCGGAGGTGCAGGCGTTGTTTGACAATAAGGATGATGAGACGATTTTGAATCGTTTTGGGGATAGCCTCCATTTTGGGACCGCGGGGCTGCGCGGGGTGATGGGCGCGGGTTCGACGATGATGAATCGCTACACGGTGGCGAAGGCTAGCAAGGCGATTGCTCAGTGTTTGCGCGAGGATTATGCGCAGCAGAATGCGTGTGAACGTGGGGTTGTGCTGGGTTATGATTGCCGTCACAACTCGGAGCTCTTTGCCAAGATTACCGCAGAAGTGCTCGCCGCCAATGGCGTGAAGGTATATTTGTATGACCGAATTACGCCAACGCCGCTTGTGCCCTTTGCCGTGAAGGCCAAGGGAGCGATTGCTGGGATTATGATAACGAGTAGTCATAACCCTAAGGTTTATAACGGTTATAAAGTTTTTTGGGACAATGGTGCGCAGATTGTTGCGCCTATTGATAGTCAGATTGCGAGCCGCATGGATAAGCTGCAGGAGGGTGCGATTGAGTCGTTGGAGCTTGAAGAGGCTAAACGTAGTGGGAAGGTCGTTCTTCTGGGCGAACAGAGTATCGCGGAATATGTGGATTGGGTGGTGAAGTCGTCGGTTTTGAGCAAGCATAGCGATGTCAAGATTGTGTATACGCCGCTTGGTGGCACTGGCTGGGAGACGGCGAGTGCGAGTTTTAAGCAGGCTGGTTTTAAAGATGTGCATGTGGTGGCAGAGGAGAGGGATCCGGACCCAGAGTTTGCGGGGCTAGATGCGCCGAACCCAGAGCGCCTCGATACTTGGCCTAGAGCTTTGGCCTTAGCCAAGGCAAAGAAGGCGGATATCGTCTTGGCCAATGACGGCGATGCCGACCGTATTGGCGTAGCGATACCTGTTGATGGCGAGTATAAAATTCTTGGTGGGAACCAAATTGGCGCTTTAATGCTGTATTATATTTTGGAACAGCTACCGAAAAGTCTGCGTAATGAGAAAAGTTTCGCTATTTGTTCGGTAGTCTCTAGCCCTTTAACGCGCGCGATTTGCGAAGGCTTTGGCGTGTCATTCCAAGAAACGCTGACTGGCTTTAAGTGGATGGGTAACGTAGCAGACGAGCGTGTGGCCAAGGGCGAGAACTTTTTATTTGCGTATGAGGAGGCGTTTGGCTATACCTTTAGTAGCGCTCGTGACAAGGACGGGATCATCTCTATTTTGCTGCTTGCAGAGTTAGCCGCGTATTGTAAAGCGAAGGGGCAGAGTATGGGGGACGTGCTTGATGAAATTTATCAACGCTTTGGGATCCACATTGAAGATGCGGCTGAGCGATTTTACGAGGGTTTTTCGGGTCAAGAGACGATGAAGGGCGTTTTGGCGAACTTGCGCTCCAACCCTCCCAAAAGCATTGCGGGCATTGAAGTCGTGCGCGTACGAGATTTACTACAATCGCAAAACATCGACATGAAAAGTGGCGCAAAAGAAGCGGTTACGCATCTACCCAAGCAGGATATGTTGAGTTTTTATTTAGCGGATGAT
This sequence comes from Bradymonadales bacterium, assembly GCA_041656175.1. Lineage (GTDB taxonomy): Bacteria > Myxococcota_A > Bradymonadia > UBA4248 > UBA4248 > JBBAEA01. Next base: position 7,693 of record JBBAEA010000017.1, read on the forward strand.
TCTTGGATTAGCCTGCGTCCATCGGGTACGGAACCAAAGCTCAAATCGTATTTAGGCGTTATTGCTAGAGATGCGAGCGCGGATTATGTCGCCAAAACGCGGGCACTGGAAGATCGCATCGCCAAGATCAAGGACGCTGTGGTCAAGATGCTCTAGTCTTCAACTCTTTCTTTGCAATTTTGGCCTATTTCGTCGTCAGCGGCGTCGTTTGGCGCGGTCACGACCTTGAGGTCGCTGCCTTGCCGCACTCCTTGCTTCCTAGAACTAGGCTCAAAATTGCAAAGAAAAGATGTTTTGTTTTTTCTATTTCTAGAACTAGGCTCAAACTTGCTAAGAATAGCCTCATTGTTTTTTGAAATTGAAATGTGCGCCGCTTTCTTTTTGTGGGGCGCTGGCCCAAACCGTGTTAAGGGCAAGCGTCTTTTGGATCCTTTAGAGCGTGCGCTTGCCGAGCGCACAAAAAAAGCGCCTCCCATAGGGAAGCGCCTCATTCTTTGTCCTCAAGGTCAAATTAGGCAATCTGTAGGTCTTCGACAACGAACGTGATTTCTTCAGTCACGACGTCGTTTCCTTTACCATCGAGGGAGCCAATTTTCCACTGTTTTGGCCAGCAACCATAGAGGAACCACGTGCGGATGGCATTACCCGCATTATCATTTAAAATGATTGAAATGTCACGGCGATCATATTGACCTTCGCGTGCATTTTTCCACCAGTTTTGTAGGTCAGCAGTTACGATGTAACCTTTTTTGAGGGTAACATCGCCGAATTTCGCACGACCTGGACGTTTACGGAGGGTCAAATCATCGCCGTCTTGGAATTCAATGACTTCCAATTCAGCGTTGATGCCGTCAACGCCTTTGAAGAAACCAGCGGTAACGCCAGCGATTTCAACTTTAAAGTTATAAGCACCAACATGATCTAATTCAGCTCGACGACTTGGCATAGGCAACTCCTTATAGGCAGTTATTTACTCATTCCCAGCACCCACTGCTGGGAGCGAGTAATTTAGAAAAACGACTGTATCACCTTATGGTGAAACAACTTATGCGATTTGTAGGTCTTCGACAACGAAGGTAATTTCTTCGGTCACGACATCATTTCCCTTACCGTCGAGGGAGCCGATTTTCCATTGTTTTGGCCAGCAACCATAGAGGAACCATGTACGAATTGCGTTTCCGCCGTTGTCATTAAGGATAATGGAAATATCACGTCGATCGTACTGACCTTCGCGAGCATTTTTCCACCAATTTTGCAGGTCGGCAGTCACGATGTAACCTTTTTTGAGTGTAACATCGCCGAATTTCGCACGGCCTGGACGTTTACGAAGGGTCAAATCATCACCATCTTGGAACTCAATGACTTCCAATTCAGCGTTGATGCCATCAACGCCTTTAAAGAAACCAGCGGTTACGCCAGCGATCTCGACCTTAAAGTTATAAGCACCAACATGATCTAGTTCTGCACGACGACTAGGCATTTCTCTCTCCTTTTTTGTCTACGACAAGCTTGGGGATTCCTCCAACCACTGGTTAATCCCCGTTGCTCTGGCTTACGCCAGAGCGGGTATAAAAGAACTATTCAGAGACGTCGCCACCGGAGGCCATTTGTCCGATACGGAATATAACGAACTCGGCTGGTTTTACTGGGCAGATACCCACTTCACAAACCAATTGTCCCGCGTCGATGACTTCGGGTGGATTTGTCTCATCATCACACTTAACATAGAATGCCTGCTCAGGGGTTTGTCCCAAGAAAGCACCTGTTCTCCAAATTCTCAACAAGAAAGCGGTGATTGTACGCTCAACGCGTTTCCACAGTCTGTGATCGTTTGGCTCGAATACGACCCATTGCGTTCCTGTCTCGATCGATTGCTCGACCATGTTGAATAGACGTCGAACGTTGACGTAGCGCCAGCTTGGGTCGCTGGAAATTGTCCTCGCACCCCAGACGCGGATTCCGCGCTCACGGAAGAAGCGAATACAGTTAATACCTTTGGGGTTCAAAATATCTTGCTCACCCTTTGTGACGTAATATTTGAGTCCCAGTGCACCGCGAACGAGTTCGTTTGCGGGTGCTTTGTGTACGCCGCGTTCCGTATCGGTACGTGCGTAGATTCCAGCCATATAGCCCGATGGTGGTTGGTAGATGTTACCCTTTTGTGGGTCATAAACCTCGATCCATGGGAAGTAGTATGCGCCGTATTTTGAATCACGGGGTTTTGGCAATCGATCCACGCCACCTTGCTCGATAGTTTCGGGCGAGTCTAGGATAGCGAAGCGATACTTCATGTTCTCGCAGTGCGAAAGCAACGCATCTTGGATGGCTGGATCTGTTTGTCCAGGGGCACACAAGAGCGAAATGTCATCGATTTCTTCTAAAAGTTTCAAACCACTTCGAGCACCAGGGCCGTTATCTTTTCCAATATACAGCGCTGCTTTGCTCGCAATTTTCTCACCTTCAGGGTCTACGCTAACTTCTGGATCCCACTGTCCAACGTTTACGATGTAAGCACGCCCACCGCCGTTGTTGAAAAACCCGTATACTGCGTGTGCAAGATACTCACTATTTTGGAAGTCCCCAAAGTTCTTTGTAAACTGGCTCCAGTTAGTGCAAAGAATCGGTTCGTTAACCGGCCCTACTGAACACTCGCCTAAGAATGCCAAGGTGTTCGTACCCGCAGCCTCGATTGGCTTTGTTCCACGATCAACCTCTTCAACGTAAACACCTGGTGACAAATAAGTCGTTGCCATCTGATCTCCTGCTTTTTCCGGTGACTTTGCACTGGGTTGGTAGATTGAGTTAGAGACCGCCCCTAACTCATCCGAGTAAAAAAGGACTCGAATTTCTTAACGTTTGCGCCCTAACCCCGAGAGGTAGGCATTTCGAATTTGCGCCTGCCTAATAGGATCACTGCGCCTATCACTGTCTAAGTACGCCCACACACAAAACTGTGCTGAAGGTCTAATCTTCTCGCCCATGCTACGCCAGAAACTCATCGTCTCTTCGTAACCGAACTTAGGCTCCTCAACTGGCCTTAAAGCTATAGTCTCTCGCTGACGAAATGAATAGCCCTGCAACAAGCCCTCGCCTATCTCTGGATGTTCATAAAACACCTTAATGGCAAGCGCTAGTAATACGTGCTCTTCTTGTGGAGTCTTACCCCACGCCGATACCGTATAGTATAATTTCAACAGTAAGGGTGGGTCAACCGAATACTCGATGATTTCTCCTGACTCCTCTTCGTTCACACTCATCAGCTTCTGACCGCGCTCTCGAATTATCGGATCAATACATACCGCACTCAAAAATAACGATAAAGCCGGCAGTTTCTTGATGTTCTCTTCCGTGGGTATCGCCGTATACAACTCAACATCCTTATAACCCGCATTTTTTAAGCTGGTCTCCAGAAGTTTCTGTAAAGTCGTACTCACATCCTTAACTATCTCAAACTGCCCCATCCTCGCTCTCCTCAACTGCGTCATACATTGACAGCCGTCAGGCACCTTATACTTTCAATGTTTTGTCCGCAGACAAATTTCTACTTCCTTTTTTATCCTTAGCAACCCAGATTGTCAAATTGTTTCACCGGAGAACTTCTCGCTCCCTCGTACAATTTTTACAACCTCCAATTAATGGCGAATTAGAGGCCTTCATCAATTGCGCACATAACAACGTTGCAAACAGCAAGCCAAGATCAATATATTTTTCAAACTTTAGCACAATGACTATATTTCTTAGCAAAATAAAGACTTTCCTGCTCAAAAGAAAATCTCTATATCCTTGAGCACTCAAACCTTGTGCCAAGCCCTTACACTCAAAACGCCCGCGTGGGGTCACTCGCCCCCATGGTCTGTTGTCACCAGATGGGGTTTTGGGGGTGAAATAGCGATAGTTCAATGCCTAAGCCACGCTACAAGCACTTTCGAAGCATTGTTCGAGAGAAAAAAACCACAACTTTCACCACAATTTATTCCCAAACTCTGTAAAACACGCTACACACCTGTAGGGACAATTGACACCACATACGACGAACGCTCGATTTTCACAAAACGAGGTCTATTGTCACCACTCTGTTTTGCGAACACCTCGTAGAAGTCGGGGACAGAAGCCCCCAGCTACGCGTTTGCACTAGTCTGCACACAATGATGGCGCATGCTGCGCTTTCTCGCTTCGCTTTTGCGCTACTCAAGCATCGCTAAGCAAAGCTCTTCAAAGCCTATGCCCGCTGCCTGCGCGATCTTGGGCACCAAACTCTTCTCCGTCATGCCTGGAACCGTGTTGAGTTCTAAAAAGTAGAGCTCCTTTTTTGAGTTCGCTAAGAAGTCCACGCGCGCTACGCCTTTACAGCCAAAAGCCGCATATAGAGCCTCCGCCTGTTCGCACATTATGCGCTCTATATCGGCACCAAGCGTAGATGGCACTAAGTACTGGGTGTCGTTGCGAATATACTTCGCTTCGTAGTCATAAAACCCGTGTTTAGGAACAATTTCACAAACTCCCAAAGCGCGCCCATGTAGTACGGCTACCGTTAGTTCGTATCCGCCTACGTATTCTTCGAGCATCACGGCGCCTTTGCCTTCCAAGGCGAGCGAAACCGCAGCGGCTAAATCTTGCGCGGCTTGCACAATACTCACGCCTACACTTGAGCCATCTTGCGATGGTTTAACAACAAGCGGGTAAGCCAGTGCCGCGCCTTCTTTGGCAAAGCTGTCGTTAGCCGCTAGTCGCTCTTGCGCTTCATCTCTGCTAAGAACGATGTCTTTTGGCACGCGAGCATAAGCGCGTGCAAGCTCTTTTGAGCGCTGTTTGTCCATGCACAACGCCGAGGCGAGGACTCCTGACCCCGTGTAGGGTATGGCGCTGACCTCCAGAAAACCTTGTATAGCGCCGTTCTCGCCAGCACCGCCGTGTAGCGCGATGAGTACTTTCTCGTAGCCGCGCTCGCGAAGCTCCCACAAGTTATTCCCGTGGTAGTCAAAGGATTCCGCGTCCACACCACGGGCGCGCAAAGCTTTCAAAATTACCGCGCCAGATCGCAAGCTCACCTCGCGTTCGCTCGAATTTCCGCCTAAAAGCACACAGACCTTAGCCATTACACACCTCAAAAACAATGCCACACACCCCCCTAGGGCAAGCGCTAACCTCTATTCAGCCCAAAAATGAGGCGGGGCGTCGCGGGGTGTCCCCGCGGAGGGGGTAGTGGCAAACCCGCGCACAGCGCGGGGTTGACACGTAGGGGGACACTTCCCCCACAAAAAAATAAGCTTGAAAATTATCAATTTAACGAATTTGCAGCTTTCCCTGCACCCCCAGCTCTTCCGCTCGCATAGTCCACCTTACGCGCGATTTGTCAAAATTTGAGAGCTTTGCATGGCGGTGGCTAAGCGCGGCTTTGGAGCGACTAAGCCCTAGACTTGAGCAAGGCTTCGCGCGCAGCTTTAAGGTAGTCGCGGTTGCGCTGTTCCTGCTCCGTAACATAGCCGTAGGCTTGCGCCGAATCAGAGCGCGCGCTCTCCTCCATGACGCTCATCGGGATATCCTTAATATAGCGCGAGGGTTTTTGTTGCTGAGCTTCGCCCCGACTTTGGCGAACGCTACAAGAGCTCAGTGTCAGTGAACGCTTTGCCCGCGTGATGCCGACGTAACAAAGTCTGCGCTCCTCCTCCAGCCCGCCGGCTTCGACAAGCGAATTCGCGTGCGGGAGTAATCCCTCTTCGCAACCCACCATAAAGACGTATGGAAACTCCAGACCTTTTGACGAGTGCAGCGTCATTAGCGTTAGTTCATCGGCACTGTCGTCGCTCTCCTTTTGTGGCGGCTCTAGTGCAACGCGCTGCAAAAAACTAAACAAATCGCGTCCTTCCCGCGCTTCGTAAAAGTCGAGACTCTCTAGGAATATTTCGATATTGCGCTTGCGCATAAGTGCCTGTGCATCGTTGCTACTGCTGCTCTGAATATAAGAAAAATAGTGCAACGACTCCATCAACTGCTCGCACAAGTCGCGAAGAGATGCCACCTTTTTTGAGAAAAGTTCACTGTAACGTTCAATGGTCGAAATAAAATCCAGGATTTTAGCCTTTTTGGCTGCCGTTAGACAATCACCATAAGCGCTAAGTTTGAGGCTTTCGTAAAAGCTACAGCCCCGCGCTTTGGCTTGTGCGCTAATGGCTTCCATGTCGTGAGCCGTAATACCGCGACGCGGGCTATTAACAATTCGTCGCACTGCAAGCGAATCGTGTGTGGACCAAATGACGCGTAAGTAGCAAAGCAAGTCTTTCACCTCTCGGCGATCGTAGAGTTTTGAGCCCCCTACAATGCGGTAGGCGATCTGTTCTTGGCTGAGTGCTATCTCGAAGGGGCGACTTTGCATGTTACTGCGATAAAGTATGGCAAAATCACCGTATCTTGCGTTTTTGGCCGCACGCATCAATTTAATCTGCTCAATGACAAAGTGCACTTCATCATCTTCGTCCTTGCATATGAAGTGTCGCAGTAAATCCCCCTCCTGCGCTTGGGACCAGAGCACCTTGGCGTGTCGCGTCGCGTTCTTTGCGATCACGGCGTTGGCCGCAGTAAGGATTTGCGGGGTGGAGCGGTAGTTTTGCTCGAGCGAAACGATTTTAACATCCTCAAACTGATCGGGGAACTGCAGAATATGCGAAGAATCCGCGCCGCGAAATGCGTATATCGACTGATCGTCATCTCCAACGACCATTAAATTTTGACGCAATGCGCAAAACTGACGCAACAATCTAAATTGAGGCGCATTGGTATCTTGGTACTCATCGACCAAAAAGTAGTGCCACTTCTCGTGATAAGCCGCCAAAACGTCAGGAAAAGACTCGAATATATCGTGGGGAAGCACAATGAGATCGTCGAAATCAACGGCGTTCATATTTTTACGCATTAACTGGTAGTGCTCAAAAATCTTAGCCACTGTCCTGCCTTGGGCGTTGTAGCGCATCCCCGGCATATCGAGCGGCGCACAATTTCTCGCCTTTACACGCGAGATGAATTGCAAAATCCACCCCGAATCTAGCCGCGCTCCATCGAGATTGAGATCCTTGAGCAAGTTTTTGAGCAAGACTCGTTGATCCGTTTCGTCGAGTATGGCAAAGGGCTGCACCCAGCCTAGTCGATGCAGGTGGTGGCGCAAAATATTTGCCCCCATCGAGTGAAATGTCGATATTGTCGCCGCATTTGCAGCAGTTTCACCGATGAGTTCGGCAACTCGCGATTTCATTTCGTTGGCAGCTTTATTCGTGAAGCTCAACGCCACAATACGAGAAGGGGCAACGCCACTTCCGTGCACCAGTTGCGCAACACGATGCGCGATAATACGCGTCTTCCCACTCCCCGCGCCGGCTAGAACCAGCATCGGACCATCGCTATGCAGCACCGCTTCGCGTTGCTGGGGATTAAAGAGTTTGGGATCGAAACGATACATACACAGACCTTTGCACGAATCAAAATAACGAATTAAATTTCACAAAACCACGCATTTTTTAACAAATAAGAGCTTTTGCGAAAAAACAAAAGCTCAAAATGCGATTAAACTAAAGTCGATAAGCAAGAACTCAGCATTTTCGTATACGAGAAAGCACGCTCATCCGCATCATCGAATAAAATAATCAGTTCAGCCAAAAATCACACGGTTTGCACTGGAAAAGGCTGCACCATTTTGTTTTCTTTATTTTGTGGGAGGGCGGGGGTAGGGCGAACGCAAAGTCCTGTTTCGCCAAAAACTGAACGGGGCGTCGCGGGGTGTCCCCGCGCAGGGGGATAGTTCCCCCACAAAAGTAAAAACTTAAAAACTGCCAAATGTACGACTTTGCGCTTGCCCTAGGCGGCGAGGGGAAGCTCAAAAGAAATACGTAATCCTGAGCTTGCCCTCCCTAGAGCCAAGAAACTTAAAAGTCGACGAGTTTTTAGCGAATACTTCTGCGAACTTCGTCTTTGTTGGCATCAAACTCAAACTCGTTATAGACGGTGTGCCAATTTTGTGGGTCTACGACGTTGGGATAGAGTGAAATGGCGGCTTGTACGCGTGTGTTATCAAAGCTAAAGACTCGTAAGATTTTCGCGACTTGTGCAGACGTGAACGGGCTGTGAGCTGTTTGCTCTTGGACGAGATCGAGTTTAGAGCTATCATTAAATTCGCTCTCTACTGAGTCCAAAAATCTTGAAAATTCGGTGCTTGACATGACTCGCGCCGGGTAACTTTGAGCGTAAGCGTTAGAATCTTGCACATAGCCCGAGCCACTGTTGTGTTCTACGACGGTGATTTGTGTATTTGGCCCTGAGGTCGACATGTAGACAGTCTCTTCGGGAGTTACAATATGAGTGTTCATGCCAACGCCAGCAACGCCAATATGCGCACTTGTGGGAACGGGTTCAAACTGCGCATCATCATCGTAATATACAACGACTTGCTGCGCGTCTTCATACTCGGCTTGATAGCTAGGCTGCCCCTCGACGTAAACCGTGCTTTGTTGCACGTTGGCAGAGAGCGACGCCTCTTGGGACTCATTGTAGTCTTGATTACCTTGGCTTTGACTCATGCTGCCGCGAACTTGTACAGAGCTACTCTGTTGAGCAGGCGTAGCTTGGGTAAAAAAACATGCATTCAATAATAATGCTGAAGCAATGATTGGCAGCATCCATTTAATGTCCATTAACTCCTCCACTTCACAAAACAAATTTCCACAAAAAAGCGAATTTGCATAAACACACAGAAAATTACACGCCTGGGCGTGGGCGTTAGTATCTGTGTATCACACAAAATACCATAACGCAGCAATTTTACCGATTATTCAACGCCAAAATTTCGCTATGGATAATCAGAACTAGGGTAAACAACGCCACAAACCGCGCCCAAGAGCATCGCTTCTTAGAACCCGTTCTTTTGCGTAGTATTTTGATTTTATTGACTTTATTTTGAGCTCTAGCTTGAATCTTCTTAGCTTATGCTAGCTATTTTGACGATTTTTGTATGAGCAATATGTTTTTGCATAGCTAATATAATGATGGCTTTGCGCATGGCATTGCTTGCATCGCGTAGAGAGTTTTGAGCGATGAAAACAGCCCCCTTGAGCTCTATTCACAGCCCCTCTGCGTCATAGCCGTAAACGTCGCTCAAAAATGCCACGGGGCCTTCGTCGCTAACGCGCGTGTCGAAGTATTCGATCACGACATCGACTGGGCGTTTTAAGAAAAAACTTGTTTGTTCTAAGGGCTCTGTATTTAAAACTTTTTGGACTTCGCGCTCGTTCCAAGAGCCATCCTCTTTGAGGAGCAGTTCCGCCAAATCCATGGGATCCTGTACGCGAATACAACCATGGGAATAAGCGCGCGTGGGGTTCTTAAATAGGGATTTCGCGGGGGTGTCGTGTAAGTAGACGTCGTGGGGGTTGGGGAACATGAATTTTACACGTCCGAGGCTATTTCGCGGATTGGGAAGCTCGCGAACATAGTAAAGACGCGGATTATCGACGTTAACCTCCTCGAAATTGTTTTCTATGTAGTAGTTTGGGTTTTCCGCTAATTTCGGCTCAAGCTCCTCGATACGAATGCGCGCGGGAACATTCCAGTATGGGTTGTAAATGATCTCGTTAAGTTTTGCGCTCATCAGCGGTGTGCGGTTGGGGTAAATAATTTCTTTGGTTTCAGGATCCCGCACGGGTTTCTTCGTTTCAGGATCCCTTTGCATTTGGTTATTTCCCACAACGACGCGAAAACGGTGTAATCTTTGGCCATTTCGCCAAAGTTCTGCATGAAAATCGGGAACATTGACCAAAAGGAAATAATCGAGCTCACCGACAGGGCTGCGCCTATAGCGCTCTAACGTCAAATCAATGGAGGCAAGGCGATCTTCAGGCGACACCGCCATGTTGCGAATCAGCGTGCTATCGATGAATTTTTTAGGCGACAGCTGGTGCAACTCGCGGTAGAGCGCGACGGCATCTCGCAAGGGCTCATCGTAAACCTGGGAATCCAGTTCTTGGATGGGGTAGCCCTCTTGAGCTAGGCGCTTACGAATATCACTGATATAGGGATAACTTTGACCGAGTTTATGCTCTGGTAAACGGGAAGGCGCTTTTACGGCGTGCCAACCTCCAGCAGCTTGTGCATCAATATATATGGCTCTCGATTTTCGAAGTTTTTCGTATTCTGCGCTTGGCGGCTGAATGCGAGCAAAGGCGAGTCGAGGTCCTGAGTTGATGAGTTCACGGAAAAACAGGCGTTTTCGGATGCGTTGTATCGTTTTCGGATCAAGCAAGTGTTTCCAAGGGTCGAAGCGGTAGCTGTTTTTGGCGTGTGCTAATCGAAGCGCGTCCGCCATGCCCAGCAAGTCGCAGCTTAGTAAAACGTCTAGGCGCACATCTCCCTTAAGTTCGGACTTTACAGCGCGTTTTTGCGCTACACGCTCTTCACAATATCGTGGCCAATACTTCGCACAATCTGGCCCATGCAGAAGTTTCTTGAGTGCTTTTTTGGGGCTAGCTTGATCGAGATCAAAACCTTCTTCTTCCAAAGCGTTTGTCAGATGCTCAATGTCTTTCGCCTCCATCTTGATAGCGGCTTGCGGTGTCTTGGCGGCGAGTTCTCGCTCTTGCATCAACTTTTGGATCTCCTCTAAGTGACGGGGAGAATATTTTAGTGCGTGGCTGGGGATCGATTGCAAAATCTGTAGTGCCGCTTCGCTGTGATCTCTATCTTCTTGTAAAATAACAGCTTGGTACTCGTTCTCTTCATATAAGCTCGCGAGTTGCTCTTCAGCGCAATCCTCAAATAGTGCGTCGTAGAGCTTCTTTTCGTCTAAATCCACAGCCATAGACTGGGATAAACTTCGCAGCCACTCCCCATCCTCGCTGAGATCACGCACAAAGCGCTTCACAGGCTTTTCACTCTCCAGCGCAATATCGCTCGCTGGCGTAGGCTCATGCGGTGGCTGGCAAGAAAAAAGAGACAAAAGAATAATCAACACCATCACCGCAAAGATCACGGTGCTATTGCGATTCACACTAACCATGGACATAGGATCTCCAAAACTAAAAAACACGCAGTACGCCGTATGACAGCGCATGCACTGATCAAGATATAACAAACCGTTGCAATTATTCCATGTTCAGCGTTATGATGCAAACGGGAGCTAGTTTTATGACAAACTCAGAGCAAGAACTTTAGCGCTATTGAACGCTTATAAGGTAGCCAAATTCTAAGATTTCGACGGTTCTTGGCAAGCTCCCGGCTGCGGCGTTCAGAAAATTAAGGCGTAGCTCGTTGCTTTTGGGTAAACGAATTTCGGGAGTAGATCATGACAGAAGAGAAGAAGACGACTGAGGGGACAACGGAAGAGAAGCAGGAAACAGCTAGCAGCGAGCAAAAAAGCGGTGGCGCTTTCTCCAATCTATTAAACAAGGTTAGCGGCGTAGCCGATCAAATCACCGATGCTGTAAAAGAGAAGGCAGAGAAGGGCAAAGACTACATTGATGATAAGTTTAAAGCCCGCGAGATCCTTGAAGTTGAACGCAAAATGGGACGAAAACTTTATAAACTCCATAAACGCGGAGAAATCACGCTACCCGAAGCTGTAGCAAAGCACCTCGAAAAACTCGATGAGCTCTGGGAAGACGTCCTTAACGGAAAGGATCCTGACTATTCCGATAACGTAGAGGACGATATCGCATAATGGCGTCCTCTATCATAGAGAGACCTTTGCACGGCTAAAAATAGTGAATTTAATTTTACAAATCCGATACTGTCTTAAACAAAATGAGACATTTTGTAGAGAAGCATAAGTTAATAATGCTAATCAAATAAGACAGCTAGAAGATAGAATGACATTTTATTCGAAAAGTGCTTAAAAGAGTGCTTTCTTTTGTGAAGGGGGGGTTCCCCCCGTGCAAAGCTCTCATAGAGGACGATATCGCATATTTGCGTCATTTATCAAAGCGGGAGCCCCAAATGGGGCTCTTTTTTTTCTTCGCGTACTCTTCGCGATCTATTCAGCTCGCCCGTTGTGAAAACTCTATCTTGAGAGCGAAACCTGAGCGTAAAACATAGTTTCTCCCCAAACTAGCCGCCCCATCCGCGATTATGGCACAAGTCTCTTGAAGCAGCTTCTTACGCGTAGAACGTCGATTTTATGGCTTTTTTAAATGCTCGCCTAAGTTCCCTTAATCTGCGCGAACCCAGCACCCTACTCGCGCACTTTCGGCAAGCTCCTTGTCGCGAATAACAAAATGAGCCCTAAGGTCGTACCGTTAATTTTTCCGCTCACGTAAATGCGCTCATCCTCTTGCGCCAAATTCATCGAGCTTAGAATCCCCACCAATCCTGGTATGCGCATCGCGCCCGCGGCCGCTACTATGTCTGGCCACAGCTCGTTAAAGTTCTCCGCCTCCGCGCTAGAACCGAAGTTCATCAACATGTTTACGCTCGGGTTATCCTCGCCTGAAACAGTCGCCTCGATCGCGCTAGGAGGCACAAATTTCGGGAAACGCGCGCCAAAACTTAGCTGTACAATATCTTGCACGCGCAGAAGCATCACTGGCTGACTCTCGGAGTCGAGCTCACCCAAAGTTTCTAGCTCGTCCAAAAAAGTCCTTGTTTTCACTTCGTCATCTACAGCATCGTCCTGTGAGGACGGCTGCAAGACGGCGTTTCCTAAACTGTCGATCACTTCGGGGCGCAAAAAGAGTACCAAGTTTTCAGAAGGCAAATATAGTGAACGCTGGTAGATCCCCGAGCCCGCGGCGTAAGGGCCTAAACTTTCATCGGGCACAGCCAGTGGTTTTCCCTTGTGTTGCTCCCAGCGAAGCGGCGTCGGAAAGGACGCGTCGATGGCCGCGCGTAGTTGCGCGGGCTTGATTCGGTGCGAGACTGCCAAAAAAGTATTCGCGTAAAGCTCGGGGTTATTGGTCGCCATTAAAAACGCGTCAATATTGTCGATGGGGTCAATATCGCTTAAACCCAAAGTGACTTGGTAGTCTGGAAAAGCCTTTAACAAAGAGCGCACGCTCGCCTCAAATCGCGTTCCCTTTAAGCGCTCAGTGCGTATTAAAACGATAAGCTTGGCGTTACCTGGGGCAATCGATTTTAGCGCGGGCATACTCCCCATATCGCCCTTCACACGTGCTAAGCCCTCAGCGTCCTGCGACAAAGAGTATCCCACATCGCTTTCGTCTTCTTCACTGCTCGCCTCAACAGCGGTTGCTACTTCGGCTGGCTTTGGCTCTACGGGCTTAGGTGCGGGCGGGGGAACTACGTTTTTTAGCGCGTTTGCTAGCTTTGGCGCAGGTTTTGCGCGCGCAAACGGATCCTCTGCTTCTACTTCATCGTCCTGCTCAAACTCATCATGAATCGCTTGCGGCGCAGGCGCAAAAATCCCCATGCCAAATCCCGTCAAAGCTTCATCCGACCAATCGATGGCTAAATCTACGTTCAGCGTACGACTATCGATGTACCACCCCACCCCAAAGGCAAAAAGTATATGCAAAACCATAGACGCAAGCATACACAAAGACAGCGTCCCCCAATGCGAACGCAGCATTGCTTTGTTTTCTTCTTGCGCCGTCAATGTAAATCCTCCACCCATAGCACGCACAAAAAACGCGCCTTCTTATGGCAGGAACAATCTGCTACGTAAAGCCATCAAAATTATTTATACTGAGCCTAAGCCTCGATCCGCAAACAAAAAAAAAGGCGCTCCACCCAAGAGCGCCTCACTATAGTGTAACGGCTAAGTTTTATTCGTTAATCTTAAACTCAGCACGTCTGTTTTGTTGATGCGCGGCCTCAGAGCTAGCGTGTCGCGATACGGGATCGTAGGCGCCACGAGACTGCGAGCTAATATTCTTAACACCGCTGCGGCTCATTACATTTCTCACAGAGTCGGCACGTCGTTTACCAAGCGCCATGTTGTACTCCTCCGTCCCGCGCTCATCGCAGTGACCCACAATCTTAACGCTCTTAACATCATCGCGCGACTTAATACACTCGGCGTTCTCGTTAATCACATCCTTGGCGTCCGCACGAATTGCCGACTCATCAAAGTCGAAATACGCAAGCCTCATCTGGCATACCGGCGGCTCCACACACTTGGTATTCTTGCAAATCTTGCCCAGCGGACAATCCTCATCGCTCAAACACTCGGGCTTGGGAACACAACGGTTATTCTCGCAAATGTAATCGGCAGGGCAATCCTCTGCAACGCTCTCAGGGTAGCATTCAGGCCCACATCGACGGTCGCGGCACTTTTGCCCTGTCGGACAATTAATCCCATTCTCTGGATTACAATAGCCATTAATCCGCTGGCACGTCCCGTGGTTGCAATAGTAGCTCTCATCCTTTTTGCTCGTACAATGCACGTCGTTTCGGCACTCAGCACACTTAGCATTGACGCAGTACTCATCAATGGCATTGCCCTTGGCGTCCTTCTTGCAGTCGGCATCCTCGTAACACTCAGGATACGAAGGCGAGCACCCATAGGCAAAACCTAAAATAAACAGACTAAAAAAAGCCAATAGTAACTTCCGACCCTTCATCGGATTCCTCCTTACGACAAAACTAAAATTATCGTCAACCATGCTGAATGAGCACAGACAACACGCCTGCATCAAGCGCTAAACTACAAGCACTCAAAATTCTTGTCAAACCCGCGATGTTTTCCCTAGCCTAAGCACAGCGCTAGTACACCGATGGCGATGTCTACTATTATACGCATTTTTTCTTTTTGGCAAAGTTTTAGCGTTTTGCGCATTTTTCATCATTTTTCCCACAAATTGAGATTTTTTTTCTTTTTGGGGGGCAAGCCCCCTACGCGCAAGCTTCCCTCACCATGCGCCTGCGAGCGCAAAATTTTGTGCCCTGTTTTGGCTATTCGCCAAACCAAGGCACAAAATGCGCTTCGCGGCGCCTGTTTCGGGTGATCTTGCGCTACCCCCTAAAAGTAAGCGAAAAGTTTAGTTTAGGCCAAGATTTAACGAGGCGTGGTCAGTTGTTCATCTTAGAGCGCAATACTTCGGGCTAAGCCGCGTAAAGAGAGGGGGTAGCGCGGGATCGCCGATTAAAATGCGCTACAAACGCATGTTGTGCGATGGATGAGCGATTAGCAAATACATCGCACAACATTTAGCGTTTGTTGACGCATTTTATGAGGAAGCCCGCGCGTAGGGGGAAACTTCCCCCCCCACAAAAAAAGTGAAAAACCGCTACACGTATCGGTAGGAACGTCCCAAATACAGCCAGTGCAGCAACATAATGAGGGGTTGGGCCGAAAATAGGACGACCGCCGCGTACAGCAGGTAAGGGCTTGCGTGAACCTCAAAGTTCAACACGCGGTCCAGCAGTGCCCAGTCGACAAAAGCGGTAAAGGCGATGGTAAAAATAACGTGAAAAAGCGCTAATCCCATGCGAAGCGCGCGAAACGAGGTGTGGTAAAGAGCGATTTGCGAAAAGAGCACAATTTGCACCACGGCAAGAGGCATGAGGAACTGCGAGGCTTGGCGAGAAAAGAAAACGACGGCCAAAGAAAAGCCCAGCGTTGCGGTTAGCGTCTGCAGCAAAGTCACTGGCATCAGCGCAACTCGCCCCGGAATGCGCATCTTGCCGCTTTCATACTCGACGCCCTCTTGGGGGACGATCTCGAGCGAGGCGAGTATTTTTTGGGCGCTAGCGGGCAAATCGTCCTCGGAGGGCTGGAGAGCTTCATGCCAATCATTAGCGTTTCCGCCAAGTTCTGCGTCTTTCACTTCTTGGGCCACGCGCTAGCCTCTATAATGGTGAGCTCTCGACGGCGGGGCTTTTCTTAGCAAAAAGGCGCGTAAACAACGCCGTTCGCTGTAGAAGCGTCGCTAAGCCAACGTATAAAAAACCAGAGCCAAAGAGCATAAGGAAGGGAATGGATGCGTAGCCACCAGCCATGATGGCGCGCACAACACCCCAAATAAAATATACACCGATCGCTGTCTCCACCCAAGGTTGCCAATTAATTTTGAAGCGATACTTTACATGGCGCCAATCCTGATTCGCCTTAATCACACCGTATTTTGGAGTGCGCACAAAACCAGTTTTGTAGCCAAATAATGCCTCTAAAACGGCGCGCGTATTGTTGACGCACAACCCAATTCCAAGGCTCATCACAATGGGAAGGTAAAACAGGCGCTCCCAAACGCTCTGCTTGCGCGCCTCACGCTGGGCGAGCAAATAAAAACTCATGATCGAGAGCGTGGCACAGAAAAACATCAGTGCATCGACCCAAAGACTACGCATCCAGTTTTGATTGATGCGCATCAACACCGCCATGGGCATCATGAGACTGAGTATAACCATAAGGCAATACGCAATATTATTCGTTAGATGCATAAAAGCTTCCAGCTTTACTTTAAACGGCAACTTGCTCGTAAGTAATCTTCCCAAAAGTTTTTTTGCCACCTGTATAGAGCCCTTTGCCCAACGGTGCTGCTGGGTCTTAAAGGCGATCATTTCGACGGGAACCTCGGCAGGCGTCGTTGCTTCATTAATATATACAAAGCGCCAGCCCTTACTCTGAGCGCGGTAGCTCAAATCGAGATCTTCCGTAATGGTATCGTGTTGCCAGCCACCCGCATCCCCGATGGTAGCTTTTCGCCAAATTCCCGCCGTGCCGTTAAAGTTAAAAAACCGACCCGAGCGATTGCGTGCAGTATGCTCAATAACAAAGTGTCCATCTAATAAAATTGCTTGCACACGCGTTAAAAGCGAATATTCGCGGTTCAAATGCTCCCAACGTACTTGCACCATGCCAACATTCTCGTTGGTGAAAAAGTGTATAGTCTTCTCCAAAAAATCTGCTTGTGGCACAAAATCTGCGTCAAAAACCGCTACAAACTCACCCGTCGCCGTCTTTAGCCCCTCTTCAAGCGCTCCAGCTTTGTAACCTTCGCGATTCTCGCGGTGCAAATACACGATATCGTAGCCCGCTTCGGCTTTACGCTCCACCGCTCTTCTCGCAATATCAACGGTATCGTCCGTGGAATCATCCAGCACTTGGATCTGCAGCTTTTCGCGCGGATAGCGCACTTCACAAACCGCGTCTATGAGGCGCTCAACGACGTAGCGCTCGTTAAACATCGGCAACTGTATCGTTACCTTAGGTAATTCATCAAAATGCTCATCAGGGCTTGGCACATTCTTTCGATGAATCCTATATAACGTCGCCATGACGTAGCGATGAACTCCGTAAAATCCTAAAATGCCCAAAATGGCAAAGTAGAGGATGACAAAGACTAAATCAAAACCACCACCCATGAATTCCTCTCAAATGCAAGCCAATCCTCCGCCCCGACGCTGACTACAGCCCGTAGTCGGCGAAATTCGCTGTGACTCTATGGACAAAGACCTACACTGTCAACTAGAACTTCACATTGTCCTTGTATTTCACAGTATGAGACCTTTGCACGGCTAGAAATAACGAATTTAATTTTACAAATTCGATACAGTCTAAAGCAAAATGAGAACTTTTGTAGAGAAGCACAAGTTAATAATGCTAATTAAATAAGGCTGGTGGAAGATAAAATGACATTTTATTCGAAAAGTGCTTAAAAGAATGCTTTCTTTGGGCAAGGGGGGTACGGGGGGAAACATCTTTTCTTTGTGCCAAAGAAAAGATGTTTCCCCCTCCGTGCAAAGCTCTCCGCTATTTTGACAATAGCAAAAGGGCGCTATTTGCGACTTTACGCCGTCTTTTCTTCTTGGCCACGCGCGGCATAATTCTTCATAAAAAGCCCTAAGCCCGCCAGCAACAAAATCCCGCCCAGTGCCATGATGATATAGAATAACCACGGCGTATAGTGCTTAGGTGCCACCTTATTGATAGCATCGCGGTATGGCTGCATACCTTTGGATTTATCAAAACCGATGATCCGCGTCTGGTCGATCCACACCGTGGGAGCGCCTTTAAAACCCGAGCTTTTTACAAGAGCCAAGCTAGCCTCAACCGCATCTGCGGCGTCTTTACTCTTCATACAGCGCACAAACTCGTCCTCTTCTATGCTGCACTTCTGCACATAGGACTGCAGTACGCTCTGCTCTGTACTTGGAGCCTCAAACATGCAATCGGCAAAAGCATCGCCCTTCTCCTGCTTCTCCGCGCAGTGGTATGCCAATAAAACCGAGCGATCTACGCGTGTTCCGATGGGAACCGTTAGACGCTTAAAATTAACATCCTTGCCGTATTCCTGCAAAAGCTTGCTAAATTGTGGGTGCAGTTCGCGGCAGTGTGGACAATCGAAAGACGAAATTTCAACAACGTTAATTTTCCCTTCTTTATAGAAGGACTGTATCTCGCTAGGCGCGGTTTTGGGCGATTGGGGCTGAGATGGTTTAAAGGCGCCGTAGCTAAGTGGGCCGCCCGCAATAAGTATATAAAGCCCGATCCAAGACAGAAGCGGTAAACGATTGTGCACCTTACTTTCGTCGCCGCGATTAATGAGCATAATGATGGCGGGTATCGTCATAGCGATTGCGCAGGAGTCGATCCCCACACAAAGCCAGCAAAACGCCTTCACCTCATACGCCTGTACGACGAGAAACAGAATAGCGCCAAGAGCGGCGAGGACAATACACGCGTTCATCAGCATAAGCAGGCGACGTCGGTTGGCGGCAATAAAGCTTCCAAAAAAGGTGGCACTGTAAGCCAAAAGCCCAAGACTCGGCAAAAAAATGCCGTACCTTTGGCCAAACTCTGACTTCGCCACAACGTCACAAGACGCACCTGTTTCGCAGAAGGTGTTAGACGCAAAATAATAGTCTACCGCCAAAGCCGATGCAAAAATAAGAGCCCCCAAACTCAGAATTCTTATCGCAAAAAGCATGTGTTCACGCGGAATTTTTGCTAAAAATGAATCTGCCATCTCACTAACCTTTGTTAATATCGCTTCACAGCCTATGGGTGAATTTCTTGTTTAAAAAAAGCCTCGTGCTCTCACGCGGAACACTAAAACAAGTTTTGCTCTTGCATGAACAGTGGAAACTTTAGATAAATTTCGCGTGATTGCTAGCAAAGCAAAATATATAACAAAAAAGCGCAGTCAAAAAAAGCTCTCATAAGCTTCTGGGAAGTTCCTCGCTACCCAAAATTACCCCCAGCTCCCCCCTAGTGCAAGCGCAGCGCCCCGTTTTGGCTAAAATAAAACGGGGCGCTGCGGGCTTACTACGAATTGTGAGACTTTCCCCACAAAATACTAAAGCTAAACAATAGCCAACAAACGACTTTGCGTTTTCTGCAGCCCCTCCCAGCGAGCTAGCGCTAAAATCCGATTTGGCGAGGCGCCCTTGGGAAGGGAATGACGTCGCGGATATTGTCGAGACCTGTGGCGTACATGATTGCACGCTCAAAGCCGAGCCCAAAGCCCGCGTGCGGAACCGTGCCGTAACGGCGCAAGTCGCGGTACCAGGTGTAAGACGCCGCGTCTAGCCCAAACTCGCTTAGCCGGCGGTCAAAGTAATCTAGACGCTCCTCGCGCTGACTTCCGCCGATGATTTCGCCAATGCCTGGAACCAAAACGTCCATGGCCGCAACCGTCTTCTCATCGTCGTTTAGGCGCATATAAAAAGCTTTAATTTCTTTGGGATAGTTAAGAATGGCGACGGGGCCGCCGATAACTTTTTCGGTGATGTAGCGCTCATGCTCGGTTTGCAAATCCATGCCCCAGTGCACAGGGTACTCAAAGCTTGTATCGCTCTTTTCCAGATGCTTGATGGCCTCTGTATATTGCATGATCGTCAGATCTGACTTTAGCAATTTTTCTAGACGCTTAACGCAGTCTTTATCGACGCGTTGCGCAAAAAAGGCCATATCATCCGCGCGCTCCTCGAGTAGTTGCGCAAAAATCGATTTGAGAAAATCCCACGAAAGCTGGGCATCGTCGTAGATGTCTGCAAATGCGATCTCGGGCTCAATCATCCAAAATTCAGAGAGATGGCGTCGCGTGTTGGAGTTTTCGGCTCTAAACGTAGGGCCAAAGGTGTACACGCGCGAAAGTGCGCAAGCGTAAGTCTCGACGTTGAGTTGGCCAGAAACGGTGAGGTGCGCAGACTTCCCAAAAAAATCTTTCGAATAATCTACGTCGCCATCAGCGTTTCGCGGAATATTCGCCAGATCCAAGGTCGAAACTCTGAACATATCTCCAGCGCCTTCGCAGTCCGAGGCGGTAATGATGGGCGTGTGAATCCAGTAAAACTGTCGTTCATCGAAAAAGCGATGAATTGCCATCGACAAACAATGACGTACCCGCGCCACTGCAGCAAAAAGATTGGTTCTCGGGCGCAAGTGCGCAACTTCGCGCAAAAACTCTCGCGAGTGCGCCTTTGGCTGAATAGGATAGCTATCGGGATCTTCCACCCAACCTACAACCCTAAGCTCGGAAACGGCGAGTTCATAGTTCTGTTCTCGCCCTTGGGCGGCAACGATTTTGCCTTTCGCCTCAACTGAGCAACCCGCCGTAATATGCAAAACTTCGCTTTGGTAGTTTGGCAAAGTTGCGGCAACCACAAGCTGTAAAGGCGCAAAACACGTCCCGTCCGAGAGGTGAATAAACGAAAAACCCGCTTTGGAATCACGGCGCGTACGCACCCAGCCACGTACCGTGACTTCTGCGTCAACACTAAACTTGGACTCAAAGATCTCTTTGATCATGGCCAACATAAAAGTAGCTCCCATTGGTTTGAATAATCGCGAAATAGCCAAAGCTACCGCGCAGTTGCAATCACTTATGGCAAAGTTGCGCAAAATTGCAACGTTTTTGCGCACTCTTGCCCAGAACTAAAGTCGATGCATTTAATAGGCAAAACCCTCACTCCCGATGCGCAAAACACGCAAAAGCGCGACATTAGTGGCAGTCCAAAACGCAAAGCGCTTCAATATGCGACGTGCGAGGGAACATATCGAAAAACCGCAATTCACTGACTTTGTACTTCGGCGCTAAGCGCCCGATGTCTCGCCCCAAAACAATAGGATCGCACGATATATAAATGATGCGCGCAATATTTGAGACAACGAGATCATCGCAAAATTTTGCGCTCAAACCGTGACGCGGTGGGTCGAGAATGATGGCATCGGCCAAATTCGTGGGTAGTCCTGCGTCCAGATCGATAAGTTCGTAGTGAAGCGCTTCAGGCTTCATTAAAAGGCTAGCATTCTCTTTTCGACCGCGATTAAAGCCTTCCTTGCTTCCATAACGTTCGTACGCCAAAACCTCGGGAACAACACGTGCAGCGCAAAAACTAAAATTTCCACAACCCGCAAATGCATCGATAACGCGCTTTGGAGCCATAAAATTGAGAATTTCTGTAATGGCGTCGTGGATCTGCGCGTTCACTTCGGCATTTGCCTGCATAAATGCGCCTAGCTTGTGGTAGCAGGCGAGCCGAGCTGTCATTTCTTTAACAAAGGCTTCGCCAAAAACTTTCTCTCCGATCTTAAAGCCGGCAATCACAGCTTGCTTTAGCAGCTCTTTGCAAACTTCGATTCTACAGTCTTTGGGGTTTTTGGCATAAATGACGGCGAAAGCGCGATCCGCTGCATCCAGTTCAAGCAGTATTTCGCCTTTGCCACCTGGACGAAATATGCTTGCGCTTTGAAACGCCGTGAGCGTGTCTTGCAGTTTAGGGTGCATGGCTAAGCAGTGATGGATCGGCACCAAACGATGGGAGCCTGCTGCGAAAAATCCGAGTTTATCGCCCTCTGCGTGTAGACGAACGCGGCGACGACTAGCATCGTGATCGCGGGCTTCCTTACAGCTATACGTTCCAAGCTCAAAACCACCTGCCGCTTTTTTGAGTTCCGAAAACGCAGCTTCAGCCTTGATGGCAAGAGCGTGCTTGGGGTCTACGTAGCGAAAATCGCAGGCGCCGCAATCGCTGTATGGACATTCGTTTGGAACGCGTAGCGGGGAAGCCTTGAGTATGCGTTTTATGCGAGCGATACTGTAGCGCTTACTATCGCGAGTGATCTCAACATCGACGCGCTCCTCGGGAAGAGCACCTTGAACAAATACTACTTTGTTGTCGTGGTATGCCAAAGAAGAAGCGCCGTGCGCCATGCGCAGAGTCTCTACAATCATATTAAACTATAAAAAAAGCATGAATCCATAAGAGTTTGGCATTATCGCAAAACCCAGCTAGTCGCCTTTGTATATCCTTAGCTTCATGAGTGCAAAGCGCCAGGCTAGGAAGTTATCGGGGCTATCCAACGTAAGTGCAAGATCCTTAAAGGAAACTCTGAACAATGCAAAATGAGTAGAGGCAGGTTTCAAAGCTGCCCCTTGATCAAATCAACGAAAGTTAGGGGAGAGGCGCATTTCAATTTCAAAGAACAGAGACCTTTGCACGCCTAGAAGTTGTGAATTTAATTTTACAAATCCGATACAGTTTTAAACAAAATGAGACATTTTGTAGAGAAGCATAAGTTGATAATACTAATTAAATAAGACAGATAGGAGAATTAATGACATTTTATTCGAAGAGAGCTTAAAAGAGTGCTTTCTTTGGGGAAGGGGGGTGCGGGGGGAAACATCTTTTCTTTGGCACAAAGAAAAGCGTTTCCCCCCGTGCAAAGCTCTCGAAGCAATATTTCTCTTGCCAGATGAAATGCGTTTTGCGCCCCGTGCAAAACTCTCTAAACTTTAGTAAAGTGCTTTTTTGTTCATAAGGGGGACGAGCAAAGATGTATTGTTGTTATTTCGCTATTCTTGTTTACGATTTGTCATGTGGTTTTAGCGTTTCTAAGGCTGCGTACTTCACGCATTAGGAGGAAAGGATGAGGAAATTTTTATACTTAGCGCTATTCGTAGCTGCGGTTTTTACCATGTCTTGTAACAAAAAGGACGACGCACCCAAAACAGAGGCTGAAGTGCAAGAGGAGGCTGAGGTGAAAGATAAAGCAGACTTGTCAGCACAGGAACTCATGGAGACGGCCGAGTTCACTGAAGAGGGTTTATTGGGTATCATTAAAGAACCAAAAGCCATAACAGCATTGGAGTACGAAGCTCTGTTTTTGGCTTACGCAAAATGCGAACTTAAGGATAGCTGTTCGGTAGAATCTTGCCCTGCTAATGACGTGGCAATTACGTTAAACAAAAAAGATAAATACGACTTTGTGGAAGGTATTAACAGAGCAGAGATACACAAAAAATTACTTAAGCATGCAAACCCCATCGTTCGGGCGCAAGCGATGTCGCGCTTTCGAGATGTTTGGTCAAAGGATCCTTCTACTTTAGATCTTATTGTGGATGTCTTAAAGCTCGGAAAAGAGCCCGTGGTGCTTTGCGCATTGTTCGATAATATGCTCATTCAAATAGACGACCCGCGCTTCACCGACTTGGTCTTGGCTGAAGCCAAAAACGAAAATCCAGTAGTCCGCGCACGGGTTGCTGGCCTATTTGGAAAGGGTCACGGCACAAAGAACGAAGCGGCACTCGCCGTGATGGCACAACTCTTAGAAGACGAGAACCAGGGCGTGCGAAAAGCCGCGTGCTCCAACGTCGGTGGGATGAATTTAGAACAATTTATTAAGCCCATTGTCGCCATCCTTAGCAATAACGATGAAGCAGAAATCCACGACAAATGCGTCGACGCCTTGCTGACCATGTTCTACAACTACCCCTCCCACGAAAACACCAGCGCAGCCGCATACAAAGCATATATGGAGTATTTCGCCAAAAAACCGCGCAGCGAAAAAGTTCCACCTTGGAATTGCATCAGCGATATCTCTAGCGTCAATAAAGAAACAATCGATGGCTGGAAAAAGCGCGCCAAGTACTTCAAAGCCGCCGATGTATCTAAAGTTTTCACTGAAATTATTCTCGACGACAATGCCGCGTGGATGGCGCGAAACTCCGCAATCAAAGTCGTCGCTACTTGGGGCACACTCGCCGACTTAAAAAAGATCAAAAAAAGCCTCGCCAAAAGCAAGCACGATAAAGTAAAGCACGTGATGAAAACGCTGGACGACACTATCGCCAAATACGGCAAGAAATAAGTAGAGTTAAAATTTTGTTGCTGTTTTGGCGGGGGGAAATCCCCCCTCGCGTGGGCTTCCTCGTAAAATTCAGCAATTTGCAATATAAAATGCGCTGTATTCGCCCAAAGGCTTATCCAGCGCATTTTATTTGCGCATTGCGACTTTTTCTTGGCGATCCCACGCTACCCCCCTATCACTAGCCATTACAACGAGCTAACCCCAAAAACGGCAAATTGACTCCTAAGCGCAAGATTGGCACTTGGCCTGTCGAAGTTAGCCAAACTTTATTGCGCAAAACCTAAACTCCAAATTCAAAATTCAATGAAAAAATTAGTATTTTATCTCATCACCCTATCTTTAGTTCTCTCAGCCTGCGCTCGCAAAGACCTTGAGAGCCAACACACTCCACAGAATTCCTTCGAATTGCCCTCCCCCCACGACGTCACTGCAGAAATACCACTATACAACCTGCGCCTCATGCGCTATTCGCTCATTTTTATCAATTCGCAGTACTACGATCAGTCGCGCGTTAATTGGCAGAAAATGGCGGCTTATGGGGTTGACGCGTTGCAAAAGATGGTACCCGAGATGGTGGCGCGCTTCGATAAACGCTTAAACGATGTGCCACAAAGCGCCGATATTCGTATCAACGATGTGCTGCGCAATTTTGATTTTACAGGAGTAAAAACTTTGGTCGATGCACACAAGCTCTGTGTCGATATTTTTAACTTCGTTTATCCCAAAATCGCGGATCCTGAGGATGCGGCAGATCTCGAGTATGCTATGATTAACGGCATGTTTACAACACTCGATCCGCACACCAACCTCTTAACTCCACGCGTTTTTGACGAAATGATGACCAGCCACATCGGCTTTGCAGGCCTTGGTTTTGTGGTTGGCGTGCGCGAAGCGGGTTTGATGGTTATTTCGCCAATCGCTGGTGCACCAGCAGATCGTGCAGGAATTAAACAAGGTGATCGCATTTTACGCATCGATGGGGAATCGACAGAGAATATGCCTGTACAAGATGCCGTGGATCGTATGCGAGGGAAAGCAGGTACAAAGGTAGAGCTACTTGTGATGCGAAAATCGTGGAAAGAAGCGCGAAATTTCGAAATTATTCGAGAAGATATCAAGGTGAGCAGCGTCACGAGTAAGGCGCTAAAGCGCGAAAACATTGCGTATATACGCGTTAAGTCTTTTGACCAAAATACGACAAAGGAGATGCTAGAGCATTTGCAACTTATGCACGATGCGATGCCAAACTTCAGCGGCCTCATTTTAGACCTACGCGGAAACTCAGGTGGCTTGCTCATGCAGGCGATTGAGCTTGCGGGTCTTTTCCTCAAAAAGGGCGATAGCGTCGTAACCGTCGAGGGTCTTGCGGGGACACAGCGCGATTCTGCAAAAGCGAAGCGCAACGGTGTTGAACAAGGCTACCCCATGGTCGTTTTGATGGATGGCGGGTCTGCGTCCGCAAGCGAGATTTTGGCTGGCGCGCTGCAGCACCACGAACGCGCACTTGTGCTGGGGGAGCGAAGTTTTGGAAAAGGTTCCGTACAAACCCTTAAGCAAAATGACGACAGAAGCGCGATTAAGGTGACTACTGCGCAATATCTTACACCCGGCGATGTTTCGATCCAAGCTGTGGGGATCGTACCCAATATTGAATTTAAACCCATCTTTGCCAGCGAACTTAAGAGCATTGCGCTGACACCGTCAACGAAATCGCGCAGAGAGCAGGATTTGCGAGAATCACTTCACAGCGACAAAACCCTAGAACGCCAAAGTGAGCGAAAACTACTATACCTATACGAAGAATCCGAAGCCGAGAAACAAAAAGCAAAGGATCTGGACTTATCGGTTTATGATTTACGCAGCACTGCCGATTATTACGAGGACGCACTCACGCGCTTTGCTACCGACTTGCTACGGCAAGCAAAGGATGCAAATGCCAGCGAATTGATGCAAAATAGCGCGACGTTTTTTGAGAAATATGATGCGGCTTTTGCTAAAAATCTCTCTACTAAACTCCGAAACATGCAAATAGATTGGAGCAAGACAGCGAAAGAGAGCTGTACCGAGTTTTCGTGGCAAATCGCTGCTGTTGGCGCAGAGTCTAACGACGAGTTGGCACTAAAGGCAGGTGAAAAAAACGAACTTCGCATGAAAATTAAGAATCTATGCGAGAATGCGGATTTAGAGCGCTTCAACGCTGTCCTAAGCTCCAACAATTATAGTCTCGACGAACTTGAGTTCGTATTCGGACGCGTTAAAGCTGGACAGGAAGCCGAGTTT
>JBBAEA010000018.1:0-33548 GCA_041656175.1 Bradymonadales bacterium
ACCCCAATTTCCGTAGGAAGCGGAAATTGAACGCCGATAGGCGGCCCGTAGGGCAGCGCGCCATGGACGGCGCGCTGTAATCGCTGACATCCATGTCGCGATTGAAGGGGAGGGGGGTACGGGGGGAAACATCTTTTCTTTTGCAAAAAGAAAAAAGCTTCCCCCCGCGCAAACTCAAAAGAAATACGTAATGCTGAGCGTGGGGCAGCGCCCCGCCCATAGATCAGAGCTTCCTTAGGGACAGAGCGGGTTTTCATCGTAGGGAAACATATTCGCGATAAGAAGCGCGGATATTGCGCTAAGCGAAGCGCGGCGCTGGCAAAGCAAGGCATCGATGTAGTCAACGAAATCAGCTCCCATGCTTCCACGATCGAGCGATATATATCGTTTAGAGTGCAAGGCATTGAGAAAATCTTTCCAGCTAAAGTGCTCAGGAGAATCTTTGATGACGTTTTTATCCCAAAGTTGCCAAAGCACACGGCTAACCCATGCCTCATCGAGGTACTGCTTCATCCCCAAACTGGCGTCGAGCTTTGGTGATAAGATGCTAACGCTTCCTTCGTTTGTCTCGTAATCGAGCCAAAACGATCCGTTCTCTAGTATTCGCCAATACCGCGGTTGCGGCTCATTGTTCCAGCGGCTTAGCGTGGTGATGGCGTAGAAGCTAGCCCAGCCTTCGCTCCATGCTAGCGTGGGTCGCGACGCTGAACCAAAATAGTGCGTACCACCAGGGGTATTGTCGCGAGTTTGTGCTGCGATGTAGTGACCAAATTCGTGGAGCAGCGTTGGGTAGCCCCAAACGGATTCGTTGCGCTCACCCCCGCTGATATACATACTGCTATTCGAAATTTTTTGCCCCGCGACACGTTGCGGAGCAAGCTTCACAAAACAAGCGCCGCAGTTCCAAAGCACGTCTGGAGCCCAGAGTATCGCAAGACTTGCAAGACTTTGGTTAAAGCCAGAAAACCTATAATCGGCGTAATCTTCCATGGCGCGTCGTAGCTGTTGGTACGCGAACAATGCGCCAGACCCTTCGCTTAAACTAATTTTGATTTCGCCCACAAAGCCAAGATCGTACGCTGCCCCCCAATCTGCGAGGTCAAAGCGCCAAGACCAAAGACTAGGTTCACCCTGTAACACGGCTTTAAGCAGTGTTAATTTAGGGTTTTCTTCGTCAGGCCAAAGCGGTGTTAGTGAAAGCCAATCGCTGCTTTTCGCAGAACGCGCTATATTAAAAACAAAACTCCCATCCTCATCAATGCGCGCCGAACCAAGGACTTTGCCGTGGGAATCCCTAAGTTTAATCGTCAGGGCGTTGGCAGCTAGGTATGTTGTTTCATTGAGTTTGTAGCCAGCGCCTTCGAGAAAATTCGCGATTTTAGCCTCATAAAATAAGCTTCCATAGATGCGCGGGCTCCTGCTTTTACAACGTCCATACTCCGTATCGCAAACGTAGACATCAGCGCAAGTTCCACATAAACCGCCGCAGCCGTCATCACCGCAAAGGCGATCTTCGCACTGGGGTTCACAGCCTGAAACGCAGTGGAAATCCTTGCAAACAAAGCCCTCACTACAAGTGCCACAAAACCCACCACAGTTATCGGAGCCGCACTCGCGGCCCTCGCACTGCGCTTCGCATTGCTCTTCGTTTGTGCCATCGTCACAGGACAATAGCGTTAGAGAGGATGCTAAAAATGCGAAGAAAATAACACAAAATACGCGCCAACTAAAGGCACAAGCCCTAACATTGCGTAAGCAAGACGCGGCGTTGCAGGCTGCACTCGCAGAGGGGGTAGCCCAAGATCGCCCGATAAATTCGCTTAAATGCGCATCTTTTGCGCTGGCTTGGCGATGAGCCAAGACGGCGCAAAAGATACTGCGCATTTTAGCAAATTTAGAGGGAAGCTTGGGCGTAGGGGGAGACTTCCCCCAACAAGGTGATAGTTCAAAGAAAGGCATTATTTTGTATATTTTATTCGTTAAAAAAGTCGATTACACACATCAGGTTTGCCTTCTTTGCGAATTTGTTCGCAATTCGTTCGCTCGATGCGATCGAGGCAAGTTCGGCTCAATTCGACGTTAAACACGTCGTCACTCGCGCGGCAAACGTCGATGTACTGCTTTTCGCAGCCTTCTTGATTTTGTTTGTCCATCATGCCGCAGTGTCGCAAGCCGTCGGGTTGGCAGGCGGCGCATTTTTCGCACAATGCTTTGGCCGCGGTGTTACAAAAGGCTTGCTGCTCGTTGTTGCAGGCGGTGGCTAGGGCGGCGATAAGAAAGACATGGCTTAAGGCGGCAAAGAATCTGAGTTTGTAGCGCGTGTGCGAAAGGGATTTCTTCATGTGTTTGCAGCTCACAGTTGAAGCTAATGATTATTGTGGGCATTCGCCGATAAACTGTACAATCCACGATGCCCAGACGGGTTCGCGGCCTGTCGTCGTGGCAAAGGGTCGTAAGTGATCTTTGTCGGAGAAGCTCAAGTTGTAGTCGGAGAAAAGCTCGTCACTAAGAATGATGTAGAGTAGGACGGTGCGGCCTTCGTCGATGGCGTTTTTAAAGGGGGCGGAGCAGGCGGTGATTTCGTATCGGATGGGGTTTCGGATGCCGGGTTCGATTTTGTTTGGCAGGGTGGCGGTTAGTGGGGTTGAGGTGATGCCAGCGGGGCGAAAGTCGATGACGTTGCGGTGGTAGAGAGCTTGTCCTTCGTTGGCGTCGTCGTATTGGGTGATAATAAATTGTTGGCGCCCTTCGTTGGCGAGGTTGACTTTGACGTAGCCAACTTCGGGGGAGACGCCGCCAATAAGGTTGATGGTGGGGGGCTCGTCGACTTCGGGTGGAGCCTCCTCGATAGGGGCAAGGTAGAAGCAAGAATTTTGCGATAAAATGAGGCAAAGTAGGGCAATGCTAGAAATAAAAGCCCATGGAATTTGCGTTTTTTTGAATTTTGTTCGCATGCTTTGCTTCGACTGTTAACTAAGGTTTTGGCAATCTAAGGGTTTAGTGCCTGCTAGTCTTTGCCTTCTTTTTCGAGATGTCTGAATATTGTTCGAGGATCTACGCCCAAATCCTTTGCAGTCTTCGTGCGGTTGCCATGATTTAGCTCTAAAATTTCGTTGATATAACGTCTTTGGAAATCATCCTTAGCCTCGGCTAGCGGTTTTACGAGCTGTAGTACCTCGGGTATGAGATCGAGATCGGCGGCCGTGATCATGGGGTTGTCGGATAGGATAAGGGCTTTTTTGAGGCGATTTTCAAGCTGGCGAATATTGCCAGGCCAAGGATATTTGCGGATGGCAGCAATGGCGTCTTGTGCCAAGGTTTTATGGGTAATTTGCAGATCTTTGGCGTAGCGCTCAAGAAGGTGTTTTGCGATCATCAATACGTCATCGCCGCGTTCGCGTAGCGGTGGGAGTCGTAGGCATACAACGTTGAGTCGGTAGTAAAGATCTTCCCGAAAACGCTCAGCCTTCACTTCATCTTCGAGCGTTTTATTCGTTGCAGCAACGATGCGGATGTTAACGCTTTCGGCGGTGTTGGACCCAACGCGCATGACGCTGCGCTCTTGAATAACGCGCAGGAGCTTGACTTGCAAGGTCAGTGGCATTTCGCCAATTTCATCTAAAAATAATGTTCCTTCGTGCGCAAGTTGAAATTTCCCCAATTTATTCTGTATTGCGCCTGTAAAAGCGCCTTTTACGTGACCAAAGAGTTCGCTCTCTAATAAGTTTTCGGGGATGGCACCGCAGTTAATCACGACGAATGGACCCTTAGCGCGATTTGAGCGTCGGTGCAGCTCTTGGGCGATGAGCTCTTTACCTGTGCCAGTTTCGCCTTCAATGAGCACGGTCACATCGGTGGGTGCTACTTTTTCGACCGTGCGGAAAACCTCGCGCATCGGGAAGCAATTCCCAATGATGCTGCCAAATCTAAGCGCTTCGAGTTCGTGACGCAGGTTTCGGTTTTTAAGGCGTAAATCGTCTACTAACAAGGCGTTAGCTAAAATAAGAGCCGTATGAGAGGCAAAAATCGAAAGTAAACCCAAATGGCGTTTTTGGAAGAGGTTCACGATATTGTCGTTACCCACGTAAATGATGCCGATGAGGCTTCCGCGATCCTTGAGTGGGAAGCACATGACGCTGCACAAACGTAGGTTAACTACGCTCATGGACGCATTAAATTCGGCATCGTTGAGCGCATCCGAAACAATAATGGGGGACGCAGTCTCTAAAACCTTATTAACAATAGAGTCCGAGATCGAACCCTCGGCGTCAAGCAGCGTCTCTTTGTTCATGTTTCGCGCTGCTTTAATGACCATGCGCCCATCTTCCAAAATCAACAAAAAGCCCTTGTCCGCGTTCACCAAATCTATGACGTCGTCCATGATGCGATCGAGTAAAATATCGACCGTGTAATCCTTAGACAAATATTGTGAGAGTGCTTGCAGCTTCTGGAAAGCGAGCAAACCGTGCTCTTCTTTGTCTTCTTGTGGCTTTTGTTCATCGTAGAGCGAAAAACTCGCATTGAGCTCGGCAATGCGCAGTTCATCGTGGTGTGCCAACTTCGTTTTGCTCTTTATACGCTTGCCATTTACAAAAATCTCGCCTTTTCGCGAAACTGGTTCTATGTGGAATGCACTTTCTTCTAAATACACAAGCGCGTGCGCATCCTGCATGCCTGGGCTCTCACAAACAATATCGTTCTCCTCGGCGCGTCCCAAAGACGTGATGCGCTTAAATAATGGGTGCTGCTTCTTCTCTGTTGTCCAGTGTGCAATCGTGATGTTTGGCATATAGAATACTTTCCTTCAAGGCTTAGCTGAAGTCGCCGACCTTGTGTATATATAGCGTATATCGCTCTCTATGCAACAAAAGCATTCAATTATTCTATGTTTTGCGCGTTCTATGGGCAAATTTCCGTTTTACCTTGCATATAAAAGACTGTTGCAGCGCTCTCCCACTATAAATCACAGTCGCCCTAAGTTTGCTCTGATGCATTCGGTATTTAAGCTTTTTTCTTTTGTGGGGGAAGTGTCCCCCTACGTGTCAACCCCGCGCTGTGCGCGGGTTTGCCAAAAATCGGCATCGCGACGGAAGAGAAAGTCACGTCAACCCCGCGCTGTGCGCGGGTTTGCCACTACCCCCTCCGCGGGGACACCCCGCGACGCCCCGTCCAGTTTTTGCTCATCATCGAACTTTGCGCTTGCTTTAAAGCTGCCCACCCCCACTAAACTTAGCCCAAATTATGCCTTATCGGCGCTGAACGTGAACAAATTCGCTTAAAAGCTAAATATTTTGCTTCGTTTTCGTAAAAATGATCGAGGATTTGCGCATTTTCTGCAAACAATAGGGATAGATCCCCACCTCCAGCCCCAGACACCTTTGAAACTATCCCAAAACGCTCTGCTCGCCTCTTCAACGCCATGTGTTCATCGCAAACGATGGGCTTTTTGAGTATGCGTCCCAAGTCGTGTAAGAGGGGATCCACGGTTTTAGCGCAGTGCATCACGCTTTGTAGATCGTTTGTGCGGATCGCATGGGATGCATTATCTGCAATTTCGCCAAGCGCTTTGGTTATTGCAAGGTAGTCGCTGTTTGTTGAAATCTTCGCTACGCCTTGCAAAAACTCTTGAGTGCTCGCCGCTTTTTTAGCACTTAGCAAGAGCATCGCGGGTAATTGCAAAGGCAAACGCGTGATAGCTGGAACTTGCATCATGTTTTTTAGCTGGTTTAAGCCCCCTAGAGCAGCAGCGACAACATCGGCGCCAGAACCTGTATGGCCTTGGAGTTCGCGGTGTAGATAAATGGCTTGAAGTAGAGCGGGCGTACAGCTCCCCATACGATAGAGCTCTGTGGGGCGGCCTAGCGTTTTTTGCAAAAGATCCAAGGCGGCGACGCATGTAGCAGAAGACGCGCCTATGCCCCACTTTGTCTTATCTTCTGCGTAAAATGCGTTGGTATTAAAAGAAAGCCGCATATAAGTCGGAAATTTCGTCTTTAAACGCTCAAAAAGCTCGCGCTCAAAGGCGCTCGCGTAGCTCACATCGCTTTGAGAAAGACTCGCCTTTGCTTGCAGATCCAGTGCAAGCACCACTGCTGTGTGACCTTCTAAAACCGCGTATTCTCCAAAGATGAATGCCTTGGCGTAGCCAAGCCCTACTTCTCTAAATGCTAAAGATTCGCTCCCTCGTTCCATGCCTAAGCCTAAAGCGTAAAACGCCGCCAAACGCAGCAGCCAAGTTCTATATATAATGTTGCAAGGCTAAAAGCGATATTTTTCTCAAACTCTAGCTCGCTTCCCAAGCAAGAAACGCTTAAGCTTAATAACTAGGGCAATTTCTACGCAAAGTTGCTGCTAAAAACTCCTATTTTTAACCGCTAGCATAGCCGCTGTGTCATTGAATTTTACTAGAAAGTCCTTGCAATCTAATGCCTAGTTTTTTATGGATATAGTGTGTCGACGCTTAAGTTGTCGAATTTAATGCGATGAGAAGGGCTATAATGAAGAAAATATTGACAATAATTGCAGCGGCCTCGCTTCTAAGCATGGTGTCATGCGAAGGTGCGATAAGCAGCTGTGGTAATTCCGTTATCGACGAAGGCGAGCAATGCGATGGGACGCTTGTGGCAGCGAATTTTGTTCCGAATTGCCCGGCAGGAACGAGGTTTGCGCCAAGTTTAGCGGTTTGCACCGACGTTTGTGAGATTGATCTGCTACAATCCTGTGTTACATCGTATTGTGGAAATGGTGTTCGCGAGCAGGGTGAGGAGTGTGATGGCAAGGATTTTATGGCGCTGGATTTGCAGTGCGAGGGGGGGGAGCCTGATTACACGAAACAGCGCTGTAGCGCCGATTGTAAGGTGATCGTCACTGAGCTCTGTCCAAAGACACCACCAGCACCTCGTTGTGGAAACGGTCGGATTGACCCAGGAGAGGAGTGTGATGCGGAGCTTGTTTTAGAGAAGCATAAGCACTGTGCTTTGGGAGAAACGCTTATCGACAAGTCTCTTTTTGCTTGTGCTGAAGATTGTAAGCTCGACAGATCTAAAGCGTGTGAAGATAAAGGCGGCTTCCTCATGTTCACGGAGTATGGAGTTGAATCCGATGCGACGTCGGTTAAGGGCTTTGCGATTGAAATTAGCTATGTCGCAGTACAAGGTGCGGCCGATATCGATTTGAGTGCAACTACCGTTTCAGCCCTCGATAGAACGGGAAAAAACATCTTCCCCGCGACATTGAACGGCACGCTCAAAGCAGGCGAGAGCTTCGTTCTCTGCTCTAGCGATAAGGCTGTACCTTTTGGTGGCAGCTGTGATTATCTGTTTCCTGAAAACTTTTTATTCAAAAACGCAGAGAGAATCGCCGTTTTGCAGCTCAGTAGCGCTGGCGAAATCAAAGACTACTTTAATTTTGGCTCTATGGTTCAAGGCGCAGGCTGGGGGGTTAGCTTTGGTTTGCGACACTGTAGCGCCGAGCCCGTCACTGAGCTCAAGGGGCTTAGCCTTGATGTGGGTTGGATGAACGGTACGAATACTTACCTTGAACCTAGCAATAATTTAGGCTCGCACTGCAGCGCTTACGGCAAGAAAATCACAGACTGCATCGTCAGCACGCAAACGACGAAACTCACTGAAAATGATGGTCAAGTACCCGCGAGCGTCAAATTCGAAATTCCTGGCCTCACTGACCGTACCCGCGGGCTCGATTTCGACAGCAGTATCATTGTGGAGGGTCGTTTTGGCGAAGTCGAAACGTCGACCGTGGTCTACGAGAACTACCGCATGTTCTACCTCAAACACGACACCGAGCACCAAGACCCCAGCTATGATCGGTATAGCGGAACTTTTCGCAATTTTGATCCTTTCACATTCTTTGTGCCAGTTACCGATGATGGGCTCTACACCGTCGATGTGGCGCTTAGCATCGACAATGGCGCGACTTACATCACTTGTGGCTCCAAGGGCATTATCGAAAATCCCGAACAATACAATGAACAGCAGCACCATCTGCTCGAGGTTCAAATCCCCAAACCCACAGGGCCGTGTGGAAACGGTGTGCTCGATCCTAAGGAACAGTGTGATGGGGAAGTTTTTCTAGATCGCTACAAGACTTGCGATTACGGACAAGTGCTAGAAGACGACAAGCTTTTTGCGTGTACGAAGGAGTGCAAAGTAGATAAGAGCGCTGCGTGTAAAAAGGGCGAAGACTACCTTATGTTCACGGAGTATGGAGTTGAATCCGATGCGACGTCGGTTAAGGGCTTTGCGATTGAAATTAGTTATGTCGCAGTTCAAGGTGCGCCCGATATCGATTTGAGTGCAGCCACCGTTTCAGCCCTCGATAAAACGGGAAAAAATATCTTCCCCGCGACATTGAACGGAACGCTCAAAGCAGGCGAGAGCTTCGTTCTCTGCTCCAGCGAAAGCGAAACGCCTTTCGGTGGCAAATGCAATTTACGTGTGTCCGATAATTTCTTCATAAAAAATGCATCAAAAATCGCGGTTTTGCAGCTCAGCTACGCAGGCGAAATCATGGATTACCTGCACTTTAGCTCCATGGCTGAAGCCGCACGCTGGGGGGTTAGCTTTGGGCTTCGTCATTGCATTGCCAAGCCCGTCACTGAGCTCGAGGGGCTTAGCCTTGATGTGGGTTGGATGAACGGTACGAACACTTACCTTGAACCTAGCAATAATTTAGGCTCACACTGCAGCGCTTACGGCAAGGAAATTACAGGCTGCATAGTGTCGGCAGAAACAAGCCAACTCACCACCACCGATGGCCAAGTTCCCGCAAGTGTTAAACTTCAAATTCCTGGCATCACCGATCAGAGCCCTGCACTCGACCTCGACACGAGCCTGATCGTAGAAGGACGCTTTGGCAAAGTCGAAGCGTTGACCGTGGCCTACGAGGACTACCGCATGTTCTACCTCAAACACGACACCGAGCACCAAGACCCCAGCTTTGACCAATATCGTGGAATCTTCGATAACGCCGCCCCCTACACCAACTTCATCCCAGGCACCGATGATGGGCTCTACACCGTCGATGTGGCGCTTAGCATCGACAATGGCGCGACTTACATCACTTGTGGCTCCAAGGGCATTATCGAAAATCCCGAACAATACCAAGCCGAGGAACATCACCACCTCGAGGTTCAAATCCCCAAAACTCCCTAAGCTGCCCACGCTCCGCTTCTTTTTGTGGGGCGCTGCCCCACAAAAAATAGCAGAAATGTTCATGCATTAAGCTCTCTGTGAGCCGAGCTTTTTGCTTAGCCCGAAACGCGTTCAGCGCTAACGACGCTAGGGACGCGTTCTATTCTTTGTATGAGCTGCTGTAGCTGTTTAATGTCGCGGATCTGTACTTCGAATGCCAGAACACTTTGTGCAGTTTCGAGAGTTCGGCAGTGTGATTGCGAAATGTTAATATTGAGGTCTTGCATCACTTTGGTGACATCAACGAGTATTCCGATGCGGTCCGTTGTCATAACGCGTAGATTGACATAGCGAGTGCTTTCTTTGCTCGTGGCAACTTTGGGATCCCAGTGACAAGAAATTTGTCGCTCGGGCTCCAGATTGCGCATGCGTGGGCAATTGACGTGGTGGACGACCAAACCGCGCCCCCTCGTGACGAAACCAACAATAGGCTCTCCTGGCACAGGTGAGCAGCATTTGGCAAAGTGTACACCAAGATTATCAATACCATCGACAACGACGTTAGATTGACTGCGTTTACTAAGGTTATCGACTATGCGCTCATCGCGGCTAATCGGCGGCGCAGGCGCTGGCTCCGGCACCTCGCTCTGTTGGGGAAGATAAATTTGCAGCTTCTCGATGATGGTTTCGATCTTAACTTTTTCATTACCAAGAGCAATGAGCATACCTTCGTGGTTTTGCACCTTTAAGCTTGAGTACAGCTTTTGAGTTTCGGGTACTTTCTCAAAAATATTGGGACTGATTTTGTTCTTTCGCAGACCCTTTTCGAGGAGTTGGGCGCCAATTTGTTTGTGTGTTTCGCGTTCTACTTGATTTAAATATTTGGTTATGCGATTTCTAGCGCGGTTGCTGGCTACCATTTGTAACCAGTCGCTCTTTGGCTTTTGGTTTTCTTTATAAATGATGTCCACGCGATCGCCGGTTTTTAATTGAGTACGCAGCGGTACCATGACGCCGTTTACTACGGCTCCACCACAGTGATCGCCTACTTCAGAGTGTATAGCGTAGGCAAAGTCGATAGGCGTTGAACCTTGGGGTAAGGCTTTAATCTCGTTTTCGGGGGTAAAGACGTAGATATCATCCGAGAAGAGGTCAACTTTGACCGAGTTTAAAAACTCCTTGGGATCGTTGAGATCCTGCTGGAAATCCATGAGTTCGCGTAGCCATGAGAAGCTCTTGGCCTCGTTACTAGGAGCAATATTGCCCTCTTTGTACTTCCAGTGCGCTGCGATTCCTTCTTCAGCGATGCGATCCATCTCATAAGTCCTAATCTGTACTTCAAAGTGCTCGCGCTCAGGGCCAATCACTGAGGTGTGCAAGGACATGTACTGGTTGAACTTAGGCATTGAGATATAGTCTTTAAAACGGCCATCGACCAAGGTCCACATGCTATGAACAATGCCAAGCGCGTGGTAGCAATCCGCTTTGGTATTAACAATGATGCGAAACGCTATGATGTCGTGCAGGTTCTCAAAAACCATATCCACCGAGCGTTTCAGTTTTCGATAGATCGAGTAAATATGTTTAATTCTTCCCTTCAGTTGGTAGCCTTTAAAACCTTCTTTATCGAGAGCTTCTCGAATTATGCCAATGATATTGTCGATGTACTCCTTTCGCTCATTCATCATGACGTCGATTTTTTCGGCAAGCTCAGAGTACACCTCGGGGTGTAAATAGCGTAGCGATAAATTTTCTAGCTCTGTTTTGATCCAATCTATTCCCAAGCGGTTGGAGAGCGGAACGTAGATATCGAGCGTTTCTTGGGCTATGCGAACTTGTTTTTCGGGCTTCATATGCTCAAGCGTGCGCATGTTGTGAACGCGATCGGCGAGCTTTATGAGTATGACGCGCAAATCACGGTTCATCGCTAGGAGCATTTTGCGAAAGTTCGCCGCTTGCCGGTCTTCAGTCGATTTAAATTCGTATTTATCGAGTTTGGTTAGGCCATCGACCAGCATAACGACTTCTTCGCCGTATTTTTCTTTAACGTCATCGTAGGTGGCATCCGTGTCTTCGACCACATCGTGCAGTAAGGACGCACAAATACTCGCCTCATCGAGTTTTAACTGCGAGACGAGCATTGCAACGCCTAGTGGGTGTATAATGTAGGGCTCCCCACTCTTTCTGCGTTGCTCGTAATGTTTCTCATGCGCGAACTCAAATGCACTGCGCACAAGAGCGATATCGGCTTTTGCGTGATAAGATAGCAACTGCTGCTCCAACTCTTCGTACATCTCTAGTACGCGCTGATCCCAATCATGCGTATCTCTCGTCGCATGTTCCAATTTCTCTGTCATTCTGCACTCCTAAGTTCGCCGCGGTAGCCATTCATCACAAAGTAAGCACCACACCGTATGCCGACTGTTCTCTGAACATCCGAAAATCCCCCTTTAGTAATTTGACAATCTTTTAGGATTTGTCAAATTACAGTCCCGTCTAGAAGTTTTAGCCTAAGGAAACTCTGATTTATTGGGGCTAGCGCCTTTAGACCCCTTCCCTGTATAGCGCCTTGATTGTGTTCATTTTATTGAGAAATACAAAGCAGCCTCGTTATAATAAAAAAGCCTCGCATAACGGCGAGGCTTTAAGGCATAGAGCTTGAGCGCTATGGGGCGCTTTCTTCTTGGCTCTCTTCCACGGCGTCGCTGATCGACATGCGGCAGAAGCGGCTGATTCGTACGTTTTCGCCTGTTTTAGATGAAATCTCAGCTCGGTATTGCTCTACAGTTTTGCTATCATCATCGAACATGGGCTGATCGAGTAAGGAAACTTCTTTGAGCCATTTTTGCAGCCTACCGACAGCCATTTTTTCGGCGATATCAGCAGGTTTTCCGCTTTCGGCAGCTTGTTTCTCAAACACGCTTTTTTGCTCTGCGATTAGCGCGGGATCCACTTCATCGGAGCTGACAACGAGCGGGGAAGCTGCACAGATATGCATGGCGATGTTTTTTGCAAAAGCTCTAAAATCATCGGTTCGAGCCACGAAGTCTGTTTCGCAGTTGATCTCGACGAGTACTGCAGTTTTGTGGTCGTGGTGGAGATAGTTACCGATGCAACCCTCTTTCGTTGCACGACCAGCGCGTTTAGCTGCTGCTGCCAAACCCTTAACTTGCAAGTATTCGGCCGCTTTTTTCATATCACCTTCGCTCTCTACGAGCGCTTTTTTGCAATCCATCATGCCAGCGCCACTGCGCTCGCGTAACTCTTTTACCATTTGGGCTGTAATAGCTACCATTGAATATCCTCGTATAAAATTCGTCGTAACGAATATAAATGTGTATAAAACCTGTTTCTCGCTATATTTTCAGCGCAGAATACGTTTTTTCTTGATAGGAGCTTATTCGCTTTCGCTGGGTTCTTCAGCAAATTGTCCTCGGAGTTGCACCTTCGCGCTGTGTTCAGCTTCTGCTGCAACGTAGTCTTTCTGCCTATCTCGCTGGCTAGGATCTGCTGCTCGGCGCTTCGCACCTTCGATACAGGCATCTGCAATGGCAGCCGAGAAGAGACGGATCGCGCGGATAGCATCATCGTTACCAGGGATGACGTAGTCGATGGGGTCTGGATCGCAGTTGGTATCAACAACGGCGATAACGGGGATACCGAGAATTTTGGCTTCGTTAACAGCGATCTTTTCCATACCTGCATCAATCACGAACAGTGCGCCTGGTAGGGAGTTCAACTCTTTAATACCGCCCAAGGAGCGTTCAAGTTTTTCACGATCGTTCTCGATTCCTCGAATTTCTTTTTTAGAGAGTTTCGTGTATGTGCCGTCAATGGCCATTTTGTCGTAGGCTTTGAGTTTCTCAATAGAAGATCGGATGGTCTTCCAGTTAGTAAGCGTACCACCTAGCCAACGCTGCGTGATGTGGAACTGGCCAGCCCGCTTAGCTTCTTCGGCGACTACGTCTTGTGCCTGACGTTTGGTACCCACAAACAGGATAGAATTGCCCGAAGCAACGATATTGCTAACAAAATCGTAAGCTCGCTCAAAAGCTTGAACGGTTTTTCCAAGGTCAATGATGTGGATGCCATTACGTGCCCCAAAGATATAGGGCTTCATTTTGGGGTTCCAACGTTTCGTTTGGTGTCCAAAGTGAACACCAGCTTCCAACAACTTTCTCATTGAGATGTGCGGCATGGTTTCTCCTTTTTAATGTTATGCCTCCGTTTTTTGTCATCGCAAACGCACAAACCCTGCATCGACAGAGCACATAAGGTGCGGGCGCTCAAAAAAACGTGTGTATTGACCAAGCGCAACGCTTGGCGAGCTTTGCCTAACACAAGCCAGCGAAAGTAGCAAGTGGATTTGGAAGTGCTCAGATTTAGAATTTGTGCTTTTAAATTATTAACCACGAAAACCACGAAAACACACGAAAAATTCTTTTTTAGTCTTATAGAACCGACTTGATTTGTTATAGACTTTCGTGTCTTTCGTGTCTTTAAATTATTAACCACGAAAAACACGAAAATACACGAAAAATTCTTTTTTAGTCTTATAGAACCAGCTTGATTCGTTAAAAGCTTTTCGAGCCTTTCGTGTTTTTCGTGGCAAAAAATCTTTCGCGCCTTTCGTGTTTTTCGTGGTAAAAAATCTTTCGCGCCTTTCGTGTTTTTCGTGGTAAAAAAAAGCTTTTCGTGGCAAAAAAGCGATCTGCTCATGCATTTTAAAAGTTTAAGTCAAAACTGACATGTTGGGGGCTGAGAGCCCAATGAAAGGCTATGTTTTTTTTGTGTTTAGCTTGGCGGTAATGATAGGCGCCATAGGCGGTTACAATGCTGCCAAGCGTTGTTATGCCAATGCCAACGCCGATCATTGTCCAGCCAGCTTCACGTATGACAGGCTCCCGAATTTTGGCATTCCATTCGTCTAGATCCGATATGGTGTATTGGTAATCCGTGCTGGCAACAAAGGCAATCCCTGTGCTCAGTGCAAGCAGCCCAGCGATGCCAAAACCGGCGCCGATCCAAGTCGTTTTCCAGAGCCTGTTTAGTTCTGCTTCTTGTGCTTCATTGTGCTCGTTTTGAATTTCCTCAAGTTGACGACGAGTTTTTTTGGCCTCCTTAAGTGCGTTTTTAGTTTGAAGTAGTTCTCGCTCGAGTTGCGCTGCGGTGGTGGAGAGCGGGTGCTCGGCTTCATAGCGAGTGTACCAAATTATTTTTGCTGTTTCGGCGTCAACAAAAAACTCTGATGTATTCATGCTTGCAGTTTTGAGATAGGATAAGGACAGTTCATTATTACCTAGGCGCTTCCATATTTCGCTGGTTATATAATTGATAAAGGGAGAATTTTCGCAAAGCGCAAGCATTTCGTGGCTGTGGTTGAGTGCTTTTTCATACTGTTCTTCTTCAAAGCTTGTTCGCAGCTTCTCATAGAGGGCGAGCCAGTTTGGGTTATTTTGCAGATTTTCACATTCATTGCCGCCTCGGGCGCTCAAACTTGAACTTCCAAATGAGACGTACAGTATGGTAGCGAACAATATCAGGAGTATTAGCCGCATGAAACGACGCTGAAGAAGGGAGCTTTCACCGTTCCAAGCAAGAGCGCTATGTTTGCGTTTTGTCGCGTATTTACTTATGAGCACCATGCTTATTCTCCGTGGTATCTTCATATGAAGAGCTATGCGAAGGGGGAGAAGGTTTTTCTTTCACAAGAAAAAAGGAAGCGCTTTTACTTTCCCAAAGAATGCTGTACAGCCAAGTTCTGTTGTTTTTATTAAGCACAAAGCCCTTTGAACAATATGATGCTCTAGGCTGTGACACTAGCCATATCGACGTTAGCTATTAAGTATATACGTATTTTGCAGTGTTTCGTTCGCAGTTTTTTATTTTTTGTTAAAATAACTTGTTTATACTTAGTCATGCTGCTGAATTTTCATGATGAGCCTGCTGTGTTTATGGGTATGAGGCGTCAAAAGAGCTATGACTGTACAGCGCTATGACTAAACTCAGAGAAGCACTGATTTAGTGGACTGTTTTTGCATTTTTTCAGAGCGTTTTTGGCTTTTTCTGCTTCAATGCGCTTCTTTGCGCTCATGACATTTGTGCTTGTATATCTTCGTGACTTTGCTATGATTTATGGGGGATAGCGTTATGAGTGCGACGCCGTGAGTGCCCCGAGTGAGTGCTCCGTTTATGGGATCGCGCGGCAAGAAAGTAGAGCCCAATCATTGGGGGGTAGCCAAAGACCCCCGAGCAAGGCGCGCTTAGAAGCGCAAAAGCAGTGCTGGATGAGCGGTTGAGCGAATACAGCACTGCTTTTATAGCGCTTCTTAGCGCCTTGCGAGGAGGCTTTGGCGAGGGGGGCATGCCCCCCACAAATGAATAGAATACGATGCTTTAGCCATTATTGAGGGTTTGCGGAATATCAAATGAAAAAATTACGAATAAAATTCGGTGTATTCTTAAATTTCTGTATACTATTCAGCATTCAGGCCTGTGTAGAGGATGATGCGAATTTTTCGGCTTTCGATTACGCACAGGTAAAGATGCCATTGGCGGCGTATTGTGAGGTAAATGTTGAGGGTTTTGGGGTTTTGGATATGGAAACGGACTATGTGCCTGGGGTGACGGCGTGTGAGAACGGGCGAGCGCCGACGGAGGCGTTAAAGGCGCAAGCGGTGGCGGCGCGGACGTTTGCGTATTACAAGCTCAACTCGGGTACGAAGGTGATTCGCAATAGCCAAGGGGATCAAGTTTACTCTTGCTCGTATATCAAAGCTGATGAGCGTCATTTTGGGGCGGCGAAAGATACGCTGGGTCTGGTTGTGGTTTATCGGGATAAGCCGATTTGTTCGTTTTATGTTTCGGGGAAGTGTCCGTCGAATAAGAATACTTGTGTTGCGGTGGCTTCGGATGGTTGTGCGGACGATCGACTTGAGGGTTTTGTGACCTATAACCAAGGCAAGAGTGGAGGGGAAGTGGTTCAAACAACTCTTGGGTGGGTGCATAAGGATAACCATTACAATCGCGGGTGTATGTCACAGAATGGTGCGACGTGTTTGGCGAATGCGGGTTGGCAGTGGCAGGATATTTTGCGCTTCTATTATGGAGAGGACGCGCGTTTTGAGAAAGCGGTGGGGGATTGTACGAATGCTTGTACGCCGAGCGCGGAGATTTGTGACGGTATTGATAATAATTGCAATGGTGAGATCGATGAGGGTGGTGTGTGTGCACCGCGTGATGAGATATTGTTGCAGGCGTTTGCGTACGACGCATATCATTCGGATGTCAATGGCGATGGGAAGGCGGATGTTTGTGCGCGAGCGGCTGTGGGATATTATTGCGCGCTTTCGACGGGCGGTGGTTTTGAGGCGGCTACGAAGGTTTTTGATTTGAGCAACGCCAATGGTTGGGCGGATATTTCGAACTATGCGACGATTCGGCTTGCCGATATCGATGGGGACGGGAAGGCGGATTTGTGTGCGCGTGCGGACCGCGGCTTGGAGTGCTGGCTATCGGATGGGGCGAAGTTTGAGACTTCGGTGCAGGGGCCTTCGATGCCAGATGGCGAGGGATATAATGATGTGAAGTACTACTCGACTATTCGCTTTGGGGATATTAACGGCGATGGAAAGAGCGATTTTTGTGCGCGTTTTAAGGATGGCTTTAAGTGCTTTTTGGCGACGGGAACGGGTTTTGGGGCAGCGATTGAACTTGGCGATATGAGTGATGCCCAAGGTTGGGATAAGCCAGAGTATTACGGGAGCATTCGTGTGGGCGATATTAACGGTGATGGGCTGGACGATATTTGCGGGCGTGGTTTGTCTGGAATACGCTGTTGGCCTTCGAAGGGGACGAGTTTTGGGGCAGCGATCAATGGTCCTGCGTGGTCGAATGCGGCGGGTTGGAATGCGCAAGTTTACTGGTCTAGCATTCGGCTAGCGGATCTTAATGGCGACGGGAAGGCAGATATTTGTGCGCGCGATGCAGAGGGGGTTTTGTGCGCGTACTCAAACGGAAATGGCTTTGACGCTTCCTTTAGGGGACCAGCGTGGAAGGACGCCAATGGTTGGGCGGATTACGGTAATTACTCGACGATTCGCTTTGCGGATATCAATGGCGATGGGAAGGCGGATCTTTGTGCGCGTGCCAACGCGCAACTCAACTGTGTGCTTTCGACGAGTGCAGGTTTTGGCAAAAGCTTTGCGATCGAGGATTTCTCTGATGAGAAGGGTTACCACAAAGAAACGCAGTTTCGCACCATTAACTTAGCCGACATCAATGGCGATGGGATGATGGACGTCTGCGCTAGATCTGGCGAGGGTGTGCGTTGCTATTTGTTTAATGGCGATGGTTTTGACGCAGCGATTGAGGGGCCAGAGTGGAGCGACTACCACGGCTGGGCGCATCCACAGTATTATTCGACTTTCCGCGCTGGAGGCCCCGCGAAAAAGCGCTGCATTCCGAGCGTTGAGATTTGCGACGGCATAGACAATAATTGTAACGGGCTTATCGACGAAGGCGGTGTTTGCGATGAAGAGTGTACGCCGAGCGTTGAGATTTGCGACGGCATAGATAATGACTGCGACGGTTTTATCGATGAAGACGGTGTTTGTGATGAAGAGTGTATACCGAGCGTTGAGATCTGCGACGGCATAGACAATGACTGCGACGGGCTTATTGACGAAGACGATATTTGCCATACTCCCGAATGCGTTCCCAGTCTCGAAATTTGCGACCAAGTGGACAATGACTGTAACGGACTAATTGATGAGGGTGGTGTTTGCGATATTTACAAAACCAACGATGATGTGGTGAAGTGGGAGGAGGGGAATTGTACGTGCGAGCTTCAACGCGGGAAGCGTTCTCTGCCCCATGGCATGTTTTTCATCTCGCTCTTGGTTTTGGGAGCAATGCTTGTTATGAGAAGGCGAAATATTGCGAGAGCTAAGTAGAGAAATACGGCAAGCGCCACGTAGAGATAGCGATGGGTTTTAAAGAACGGAGCTTGCTCTTTTTTAAGGGCATGTGCATGGGTAGCGCGGACGTCGTGCCTGGCGTAAGCGGTGGCACGGTTGCGCTGCTTTTGGGGATTTATGAGCGTTTTATCGCTGCACTGCGCTCTTTGGATTTACGCTGGCTAAAACCCTTGGGGAATTGTTTTCTTCGGGGTTTTCGCCGTGACGCGCGCCAATTATTGCATGAAAGCCTCAAATCGATGGATTTTTACTGGCTTTTAACGCTTTTTCTCGGCATAGCCTTCGCCTTTAGCGTTGCCAGTGTCTTTTTACCGCTTGCCATGGAACGACAACCCGAAATTACGCGG
The DNA here is from genome assembly GCA_041656175.1 of Bradymonadales bacterium. Taxonomy (GTDB): domain Bacteria; phylum Myxococcota_A; class Bradymonadia; order UBA4248; family UBA4248; genus JBBAEA01. Next base: position 18,478 of record JBBAEA010000018.1, read on the forward strand.
GCCTTCTTCTTTGGGCTAGTACTGGCTTCCATCTCGGCGCCGTACCGCATGATTTCTAAGTACGGTGTGCGAGAACTCGGTTTAACGCTGCTGTTTTCGATTATTTTTTATGGGCTCTTGGGTTCGCAGTTTGCGGTGCCACTTTGGAGCTATAGCTACGTGGTTGGTGGGGAAGGTGAGTTACTGGCCGATATTTTACGTCGTGAGAGCAACTTTTATCCGCCCTTTGAACTTTGTATGCAGCCGGAGAATCTAGCACTTTGTACAGCAGCAAACGGTGGCTCGGACTTTAGCCGCGCTACGGTTTCTGGGCTCAAGCTTGCAGCTGGCAGCGAGTTATGGCTGTGGAGCCCGCAGGCTTGGTACATCGTTATATGTGGCTTTATAGCGATTTGCGCGATGATTTTACCTGGGATATCGGGCTCGTTTTTGCTCTTGGTGCTGGGGCTATATTATTTTGTGCTCAGTAGCGTAAAGCGCTTAGTGGCGGGTTTATCGGGGGGAGAGTTGCTTGCTGCGGATATTCTGAGTATATTGCTCTTTGTGGGTGGTGTGATTCTGGGGCTTGTGCTATTTTCGCGTCTCTTGCATTGGCTACTCAGGAGAGCTCATGACGTGATCTTGTCCATCATTATGGGTACAATGCTTGGTAGCTTGCGTAGTATCTGGCCTTTTAAGGTACAAGACTTTGCCTCAAAAGGAGCTGCTATTAATATTTTACCCCCGCTCAAGTCTGCGCTATCTTATGTAGCGGTGTTTGCGATTTTAGTCGGAATCGCGGTGGTGGTGGCAGTTCAGTATTTCGCTACGAAGCGCAAAGAATCGAATGCGTTAGAGGGGAAGAACAATATTTAGTGCAAGCACTAGTTGGAGCAGCTAAGGTTGGAGGTGTTGAGTGGCAAGGGTCGTGTATCGTGATGAAAACTATCAAACGGTCTACAGGGAGGTTAACGCGCAAAACCCCGAGGTAACGATCGGTCGCAATCCAGACAACTCTATCGTAGTGCCTTCAAAGGCTCTATCGCGTAACCACGCTAAAATTGTGTACCAAAATGGGCGCTATTTATTCATAGATCTCAAAAGCTCTAACGGCTGTTATGTCAACGATAAACGCATTAGTACCCAAGAGATACAGAGTGGCGACAAGATCCGCTGTGGCACCGTCTCATTTGACTTTGTCGAAGATAGTGCGCCTGCTGGCAAAATCGGCTTGCAAGCTCACGTCGGCCCCCAGCAGCCCCAAGGCTACGGACAAGCTCACGCCAGCCCCCAGCAGCCGCAAGGCTACGGACAAGCCCACGTCAGCCCACAGCAGCCCCAAGGTTTTGGGCAATCCCCACAGCCGTCTTACGGCATGGCGCCCCCACAACAGCGCTCTGCGATGAACGATCCGCGCAACTTCGGTGCTCGCCCTATTTCATCGACCTCCACCTATCGCCCGACGATGCTCAATCAACCTGGCTTTGAAGAAGAGATGGCGCGACACGTCATGCGCTCACAACAGGGCGAACGACCAAGTCACCAGAACTTCCAAAGTGAAAGCCAGTTAACTGGGCAGTTCTCTCCACCTTCCCCCAACACCGTTGATCAATCGGCTCTAGCACCTGTGAGCTTTGATCCTAGGCAATCGGGCATACAACGCGGACAGTGGTCTGCAGAGCAAGCACAAGGCTCAAACTACGCTGCTGCGCATGTGCAATCTTCACATGAAGCGCATCAACAGCAACAGCAACAGCAACAACAACGCGCAAGAGCGCAGGATATCGCCTCCTTGCCACCGCAATCCTTCGATCCTTCCCAATCTGGCTTATCCCCTTACACGTCCTCCGCCCATAGCAGTTCCCAACAACATCCCGTACAACATAGCGGCCAACACCCCGCGCATGGCAGTTCCCAGCAACATCCCGCACAACATAGCGGGCAACACCCCACGCATAGCAGCTCCCAACAACATCCCGCTCAATATAGCGGGCAACACCCCGCGCATGGCAGTTCCCAGGCATACCCCGCACAACACAGCGGGCAACACCCCGCGCATGCCAGTTCCCAACAACAGCCCGCACAATCTCAAATTGTCTCCCAAGAAAACCTCTTTTCTCCCGACGATGTAAGTGCTTCCCCTCAAGCGCCAAGAGCGCGCGTACTGCCAGATAACGACAGGAGCGGCGTGCGAGGCTTAGGTGAATCCGATCCCGAGCTCGATAAAATTAGCCCTCCTCCCCCCTCGCGTATGCGCGCCGAACGGCTACGCGGTGCAAGAAGCAGTTTTGCCAACCGCGCTGTTGCACCTGGGCGCAGTGTCACTAATCCTTTAGGTGACGTGGGCGGACGTGGCGTAACGCAAGAACGCGTCAGTACTCATCAGCCCATGCACCAGTTTAGAGCCCCAGGTCGTACACGCACGCGCTCATCAATATCGCAGCCCTCCATACAAAACGTCGATCCTCGCAGCGAAAAAAAGGAAGAACTCGTTCAAGAAGAACTCGTTAAAAATGAAGCCCATTCCGAGAACCTGCAGCAAATAGAGCCTTCAAAAATTCAAGTAAACGAAGAACTTGTAAGCGAAATGGCGAAGGATTCAATTCTTCAAGATAGCGAAAGCCAAGGTGTTGCGGAGCCAGCGAAGGAAGTTCACGACGAAGAGCTTGAGGCAGCCTATGAAAGCCAAAGTGAATTACTCAACGCTTTACGCGAACTCAGCAGCGAACAGTCGCAGCAAATCGCCGAGTTGAGCGAAAAGAACAAAAATAAATCGGCGAAACTTGAGAAGCAGCTACAAAGCATTAGCATACTCGAAGAAAATCTTGAGCGCGCCGAAAAACGCATTGCAGAACTTGAAGAGAACTACAAATCCAGTGAAAGCAGTCTAAATACTCAAAACGAAGAGAGCTTAAGACTTCAAGAGCTTATTCATGAAAAACAAGCGACCATTGAGGAAAACGCAAAGCATATCGCCGAACTCGAAGAAAGTATCGAAAGTGCTTTGGCTAAAAACTTCCAAATCGAAGAAAGCCTCAACGAAAGTAGCGAAAAGATTCTGCTCCTAGAGCAAGAGCTAGAAGATAAAGAAAAGCGTGTTCACGAAATAAGCGAAAAACTCCAAACTACTGCGAATACGCTAGAAGAGAAAAATCAAGAACTCTCGAAATTGCATGCTGAACTCGAAGCCGCAAAGCTAGAACAGATTAACTCGCAAAATACGAACGAGAGCTTGTTAATTGAAGTAAACGCATTGCAAACGCAGTTAAAAGACGGCGAAAAAGCGGTTACGGATGCCGAAAAGTTCCTATCTCTTTGGCGCGAACGCTTCGACTCCCTCAAAAAATACAGTGACGCGCTACTCGCCATGCCTCAGAACCAAAGTTTCCTCCGTCTATCGCCTAGCGAACAAGAGCAGTGGCACTCCATTCATGAGGTAATCGCGTTTTGTCACAAAGAAATAAGGAAGGGGGGGAGCCGCGAAGGCGAGGACTAAAAAATAGCCGCGCTTGCTGAGCAATAAACGGAATTGTTTTTGCACAAAAAGCTCCTAGTCTTGTATACATACAAGCCAAATACCATGCAAGCTCAACATTATATGGAGAACACATGACTTACCTCATGGCCATCGATCAAGGTACGACTTCGACAACCGTCGTCATTATCGACGAAAAACTTCAGCTTTGCTCATCTTCGTCAAAAGAATTTACGCAAATCTACCCCCAAAGCAACTACGTCGAGCACAAACCAGACGAGATCTGGCAATCCGTCCTTGAAGCCGTCGGTGAGTCGATTGCAAAGGCGCGCATCAACGCAAAAGATATCGCAGCGCTCGGTATCACCAATCAGCGCGAAACCTGCATCATCTGGGATCGCAAAACTGGCAAACCCGTCTACAACGCCATCGTTTGGCAGTGCCGGCGAACCGCCGACTATTGCGCCACTCTCAAGGCACAAGGCCACGAAGCGCTGATCAAAGAAAAAACAGGCCTCCTGCTTGATCCGTACTTTTCGGCAAGCAAAATTCGCTGGATCCTCGACGAACTCGATCTACAAAAACAAGCCGAAAACGGCGAGCTCTGCTTTGGAACCATCGATTGCTACTTGCTCTGGCAACTCAGCGGCGCGAAGGTCTTTGCCACCGACCCCTCCAACGCCTCGCGCACGCTGCTCATGAACCTGCAAACGCAAACCTGGGACCCCGAGCTTTGCGAACTCTTTAATATCCCCACCGTCATGCTCCCCGAAATCAAGGAAAACGCCGCCACCTTCGCTCACAGCCACGGCGTCCCAGGCCTCCCCAATGGCATCCCCATCACCGGCATGGCTGGCGACCAACAAGCCGCACTCTTTGGACAATGCTGCTTCCAAACCGGCACCGCCAAATGCACCTTTGGCACGGGCTCCTTCCTCTTACTTAACACGGGTAACAAAATTGTACGCTCTCAGCATGGTTTACTCAGCACACTGGCCTGGAAACTCGGCTCACAAAGCACTTACGCCTTAGAAGGCTCGACCTTCGTTGCTGGCGCCCTTGTTCAGTGGCTGCGTGACGGTCTTGGCATCATTCAAGACGCCGCCCAAGTCGAAGCCTTAGCCCGCTCCGTCCCCGACAATAGCGGCATTACCATCGTTCCCGCCTTCACCGGCCTTGGCGCCCCGCACTGGAAACCCCACGCCCGCGGCGTCATCACAGGCATCACCCGCGCGACCACCAGCGCCCACATCGCACGCGCCGCCCTCGAAGCTATCTCGCACCAAAACACCGACTTGCTCCAAGCCATGCTCAAAGATCTCGGCCACCCCCTTATCTCCCTTAAAGTCGATGGAGGCGCCTCCGCCAACGATTTACTCATGCAAATCCAATCCGACTACCTCGATTGCACCCTCGAGCGCCCACAAATTCTCCAAACCACAGCCCTTGGCGCCGCCATGCTCGCCGGCCTAGGCTCAAAGATCTTCTCCGACCTCGCCTCTTTGCAAAAGTCTTGGAAAGTCGAAGAGCGATTTGAACCCAAAATGGGCAGCAAGCAACGGTTTTCTGCCCGAGCACAATGGAGTGCTGCCATCGAAAAATCTTTTTAGTTTTGTGGGGGCAAGCCCCCTACGCGCGGGCTTCCTCGCCAAATTCGCAATTCGCGCAATATTTTGTGCGATGTATCGGCTAATCGCCAATCCATCGCACAAAATGCGCTCATTGCGCCTTTTGCTCGGCGATCCCGCGCTACCCCCAGCGCTAGGCGCAAGCTAAGCCAAAAGCAAAGGCTCAGTATTGCCAAACACCACATTCGTTGCAAAACGCAATCAACATGAAACAGTTTAGCCCCAGAAGAAAAATCCCATGTAAATTGCGACGTATGATACTTGCATCATTATTGTACATGTTCCTCCCCTGCACTGCGCTTTGGGCACAACCAGGCGAAAACGACGCGCAGAGCCAAGAAATAAGCGAGGAACCCACAAACGCTGATGCAGAAAAAACAGCCGAAACTACCCATGACGAAGAAGCGGACATCGACGTTATCGATGGCCCCGCGAAATGGACGCAGGGCAGCGCCGTAAAATCGCCTTTTTTGTCAGATCATCATATATCGGTTACGCTCCAAACATCGCGCGGGGATTTGTGTTGCGAGCTCTTCACCCAAGATCATCCCATAACGGTTCTTAACTTTCTCGTTCTTGCCGGCGCCCAACTTCCATGGACTCGCCCGCTAGAAGGTCCAAAGCCGTTTTATCGCAATCTACCCTTCCACAAGCGAGAGCGAAATAGCTTTGCGGCTACGGGAAAAGATCAACGCGGAGAACTGCCGCCCTATACTATTGCAGACGAACGCTGCACGACGCATATGCCCGTTGCAGGCGCTCTTGCCATGGTACAAGCCGCTCCTGGGCAAAGCCGCAGCGAGTTCATGGTGCTGGCTAAAGATATGCCGATATTTGAAGGGCTTTTTTCTATCTTTGGAAGCTGCCAACCTATTGAAATCATCAAAGAATTAAGTAATCATAAGGCAGAACTTATGCGTGTCATCGTTCATGACCGCAAACTTTGTGAAATCCAACCTTGAGGAAGTTTTTTATGCGTAAATCAACCTATTTATTGGCTTTGTTTTCAGCGGCACTGCTCTTTGTGTCAGCTTGTGAAGAGAATTCTAAACCCCACTCTCCGTGTATAGAAAACCCCAATACACCGCCCTATTGTCAAGGCAATACTGCATATCACTGTGGCGAAAACTCTGAACTCGTAGCGAAGGACTGCGGTGCGGATATCTGCGAAAACGGCGAGTGTATCAAGCCTGCGACTTGCGATCCCGCCGTTGATGCACCCAAATGCGACGGGAACGTTGCCGTTACTTGCGATAACAATAAGATTAAGCGTCAAGACTGCGGTGAGGATATCTGCGAAAACGGCGCCTGTGTACCGAACACTAACTGCGACCCCGCCGTCGATGCACCCAAATGCGACGGAAACGTCGCTGTTACTTGCGATAACAATAAAATCAAGCGTCAAGACTGCGGTGAGGATATCTGCGAAAACGGCGTGTGTACCAAGCCCGCGAGCTGTGACCCCAAGGTCGAAGTACCCAAATGCGAAGGGAACGTTCTGGTGACTTGTGTAGGCGGTGTAACGACGCGAAACGATTGTGGCGATAATACCTGCATAGACGGTGCTTGTGTCGCCCCTGCGACTTGCGACCCCAAGGTCGTCAAACCTTACTGCGAAGACGGCAAGACAGCAGTCACTTGTGAAAACGGTGTTATCGTCAAGAAGACCTGTCTTAGCGATCAGGTTTGCGAAACAGATCGTTGTAGCGCAGCTGATTGTGAAGATCCTTTTACTCCACGCTGTGTTGAGAACAACCGCGTACGAGACTGCGGCAGCAATGGAAAAATCTTGTATCGTAAGTGTGCGAACTATGAAATTTGCGAAGACGGCGAGTGCATTTCGGACTGTGATCCCGATACCTTTGAACCTGTATGTAGGGATAAAAAAGTCCTTGCCACTGACTGCGTGAACGGAGAATTTGTGACGCAGTCCTGTGGTACTGGTCTTATTTGTAAAGACGGTGGCTGCTTTAATGAACAAAGCGAAGACCTAGATATTGGTGCAAAGTGTAACAGCACGTTCGAAGCCCACTGCCGAGGAAGCAAAGCAATAGAGTGTAGTGCCAACAGAGTAACAGTTCGCGACGACTGTTCGCTAAAAGAGAATCACGCTTGTGCCGTTGACGGAGACTTGGTTGGTTGCTCTGAAATATGTACGGTGGAAGACGCGATTGATAAGGCCTGTGTAAATGTTGACGGAACCATCTTTGCTCAAGCATATAAATGTACAAAATATAATGAGATATTCGTTTATTTTGAGGAAAAAACAGAAAAATGCGATGAAGATTGTAAGGATGGGGAATGTGTAGACTACGTATCTGATTACCTTGGTAAGGCTTGCATTGCGGATAAGGATCTTCTTTGTGAAAGAGATATGAATATCGAATGTAATAAAGATGAGAACGTATACGAACTCAAAGAAGATTGCACAAAATCCAACTCCAGCTGTGTAGAAGACCAATGTTATAAAAATTGTAATGAGGGAGATCCTGATTTAAAGAGCTGTTTTATGGGAAGTAACAATGTTGCAACACAGGCATGCGTCCAAAAAGAGGGAAAATATATATATCAGACATCTGGACCCATCGTAGCATGCAAGAAACCTACACCCGTTTGCCGCGATGGCGTATGTGTGGCGAATTAAGTATTTGAGAGCACAGCCTTTAAGCTGTACATAATTATTATATTCTTTAATGTGGGCAGACTTCGGTCTGCTCCAGTTCTATTTGCGAGTTTAAATGACCAGAATTTTATTATTTGCATCACAGGCTGTACAACAGGAACTTGGCCTTATTGCGCAGGTGCTGCAAAGCCAAGGCTTTGTGCAGCAAAGTGCTGCTGAGCGCGATCCCAATGTACATGCACTTGTGTTTTATACCGAAGATCGTGCAAACCAAGTAAGTATTAAGTTGTATCAAGAGCTTGGCGTTATGCGTCTCGAGCTTACGGGGGCACTAGGTTTACAAATTGCAACAGCGCTCGAAACGTATTTAGAGCCCCTATCGAGTGAAAAGATCGAGGAGCTATACGAACTCTCTAAGTCGGGGATGGAGCAGCGCATTTACGCGGTTTTATTGGTGTTAACCTATGTCGACGCCAGCACGGCCATGGGCGCCATGCGCCAAAAGTACCTTATCGATGGTAACGATGCTACGCGCGAGGGAATGATCCAAGGCATAGCGTTTTTAGAAACCCATGACATGGGCGTTGCGCTAGAAGAAATCGAAAAACACGTAGCGGGCAGCCCCGTCGAAAAAATGGCTCGCCGTGCCATAGATGCACTTTCGGAGCGCGGTTTACTGCAAGAATCAGATGAGTTCTTAATCACGAGCCTTGAAAGCATTATTGACAGCAGCCCACAAGTCGTCATGGATAAGCTTAGCAAAATGAAAGAGCAGCCACCTGCACTGCGCTTTTTACACGCCAAAGCGCTGCGACTTTTGCTACGACATGATGAGGCTGCGACGCTTTTAGCCGAAATTCATCCCTCAGATCCTGATGCTGCCAAAGCATACGCGGAGCGCGCAATTTTACGAGAACAGGGTGGTTACCATCGTGAGGCACTTGACGATGCACAGCGCGCTCTGGCCTGCGATCCCGAACTCGTCGTGGCGCAAGAAGTATACGAACGCTTGCGATTAATAGAACAGCAAAGTGGCGCATCGGACGAAGAGCGACTTTTGCAGCTCAACGCCGCGCTGGCTAGCAACTCCGATGATTCTAAGTTGTTGGTTCGACGCGCCGAAACACTTTTAGCGCTCAACAAACACGAGGAAGCGCTAGATGACTTGCGAAGGGTAGAAAAAATTTCGCCCACAGACCCGCGACTCCCTGCGCTTTTGGCCGAGGCTCTGCTAGCAGCTGGAATACTAGGTGAAGCCTTAGCCGAGGCCACGAAAGCACAAAGCATTTTTGCACCTAAGTACAAACTACAGGCTAAACTTCTCAAACCCCGCGTATTCCTCGCCTTAAACCGACCACATATGGCGCTACCACTGTTCCGGGAAATATTTAAGGAAAACCCCAGCGCTCTTGTTGCCGCCTTTGGAATGGCGTTAGCACACGAGTTGCAAGGCGAAAACGAAAGCGCTCAGCAAATACTGAAACACCTCGATCCAAAGCGAGCAGAGTCATTCATTAAAAGCCTAAAACCTCGAATCTACACAGAGTTGCCACTAACTAAAGCTTTTTGTAAAGACTGTGAACTCCCGATTTCGCCAATTCCTTCCACCATTCTCGACCAAGAAAAACAGGATCCGCTTTTTAAACGCTGTGACCAATGCGGCGCTCTCACGCTCAAGCGAAGAACCTTGTGCAAGGAGTGCTCCGGGAGCAGCTTTTTTTAGGAGAACTCTGAATAAGAGAACTTTTTTACCACGAAAAACACGAAAGGCTCGAAAGCTTCTTTACCACGAAAAACACGAAAGGCTCGAAAGCTTCTTTACCACGAAAAACTCGAAAGCTTTTTACCACGAATGGCACGTAAGATTATAACAAATCAAGTCGGTTCTGTATGACTAAAAAAGAAAGAATTTTTCGTGTATTTTCGTGTTTTTCGTGGTTCAAAATTTAAAGACACAAAAGGCATGAATGCCTATAACAAATCATGCTGGACATGTAAGAATAAAAAAGAATTTTTCGTGTATTTTCGTGTTTTTCGTGGTTCATATTGAAAAGTACGAAAAGTACGAAAGACGATAACTAATCAAGCTGAGCATGTAAGTTTTCTGTGTAAGTTATTGATTTTATTGGCTTTTATTTTGAAGAGCATCAGGCCTTAAGCTTCGGCTTCTCGTCAATTCACAATTAGCGCGCTAACTCGGCTTCATTAAGGATGTAACCGACCTTGAGTTCATCGTAGACGTCCCTGGCGAGTATGTTGCGGTTTTTTTGCCAGTATTTCCGCGTCATGCGTCGTTTAACGGGGTTAAGCCTGTCTAAGAAGATCTCGCCTTCTAGGTGTCCATACTCGTGTAATATGGCCACGGCGCGTAGATCCGTCGCTTTTGTGCTAAAGGGTTTACCTTCTAAATCGTAAGCTTGCACTTCAACGCTTTTGTAGGTGGGTACATCGCGAAAGAGCCCGGGTAGCGATAGACAGCCCTCGTTCCAAACCGTTGGACAATCGGTGGCAAGAATTTTGGGGTTAATAAAAACCTCAAGCTTCTTAGCCCCTTCCTGCGGGCTAACATCTATGATAAAGAGCCGAATGCTGCGGCCGATTTGTGGAGCGGCGAGCCCGACGCCGTTGCCTGCGTACATGGTTTCGGCCATATCATTAACCAGTGTAGAGAGTTCTTCGTCAAAGCTCTCTACGGGTTTTGCAATTTCGCGTAATATTGGGTTTGGATATATGATTAAATCAAGCATAGCCATAAGTCTAACTCACTCAAGAAAGTTCTTGCAAGAGCCGTTGCAGCCCTTAACTTACTATAATCGCGGCATCCCATGATGCCAAGTGCTTATTTGAGGTTTTACGAATGATTGAACTCTTAGATAGTTTCTCCCTATGGCAACTCGCTTTATCGATATTTGTTCTGCGAATATGTGATGTTTCGCTAGGAACGATGAAAACGATATCGGTGGTTCAGGGTCGCATTCCGCTTGCCTTTACTCTGGGTTTTTTCGAGGTACTCATTTGGGTTTCGGTTATTGCCCAAGTTATTTCTCGCCTTGGCGAGCATCCGATACTCGCCGTAGCTTATGCGGGGGGCTACGCCGCTGGCAACGCTATGGGCATTATCATAGAGCGTTACGTTGCGCTAGGCACTTCAGTGGTGCGCTTTATTTCGCAGCACCAAGGCCATCTCGTCGCTAAGCAATTGCGTGAAAACGGGCAAGCGGTTACGACATTTGACGGTGAAGGGCGCGACGGTCATTGTTTGTTGATCTATGCTATATGTACACGCAAAGATGCAGAACACGTTATCAGCATAGCCAAAGAAATTGATCCCAATATTTTTTACATCGTCGAGTCGGTGACCCACGCGAGTACCCTGCGAAGCCTGAACAAGCGCCCTGCGTGGCGAATATTTTCGGAGTAGTTTGTACTTTGCACAGATTACGGGGCAACAGCCTAGGGCAGCCGCAAAGTTCTGTTTCGCCAAAAACTGGACGGGGCGTCGCGGGGTGTCCCCGCGGAGGGGGTAGTGGCAAACCCGCGCAAAGCGTGGGGTTGACACGTAGGGGGAAACTTCCCCCACCAAAATAAAAACTTAAAAACTGCCAAATATACGACTTTGCGCTTGCGCTGGGCAAAAGCCACCTCCCAAAAAAGGCATATGGGCCGCGTTATAAGCAATGCTGCGAAGCCCTTGCTAAATTGAGCTCTTAGATTTATAAAGATGCGGTGTTTGCAGCGGCTAGTTGCTCGCTGCGTTTCGTAGGCTTTCAAACAGGAGACGATGCGCTATGGCGGAAATTTTTGATACTCTTTTATTGCTCGCTTTACCAGCATCCGGTAAATCCGAGGTTCGCACATTCTTGACCGAAAAAGACCCTGAACTGTTCCACATGGGACCAACGATCCAGATAGATGACTATCCGTACGTGCATTTTCAGCTCCTGATCGACGAGGCTTTGGAAGAATTAGGCGAGCAGCGAATTTACCATCACCCGGACGATGCGGGTGGGCGCAATGGCCCCTTCATCGATAGCTTTGATTGGCCAGCGTTGATCGAGTTGCTCAATGAGGATTATCACGAAATCCTGACGGGTGTTGCAGAGAACCCCAAGAATGCCGCCGAGAGGTTGTTTGAGCGTCTTGATAATGCGCAGTTCAAGGCTGGCGGTTATGGCAAAATTGCTAAGCTGCCCAAAGATATTCAAGCTAAGTTGGCCGAGAAACTCGAAAAGGACGCGCGCGAGATTTTTGACGCGAAAGCCAAGATGATCCCTGCGGATCGCACTGGTTATACGATTGTGATTGAGTTTGCGCGTGGTGGCCCCGAAGGCGTTACGCCGCTTCCCAAGCACTATGGCTATGCTGGAAGTTTGCCGCATCTATCGCCCGAGCTGCTTAAGCGCGCAGCGATTCTGTACGTTTGGGTTACGCCTGCTGAGAGCCGTCGCAAAAACCGCGAGCGTGCCATTCCAGGCGCTGATCACACCATTCTCTTCCATGCCACGCCTGAGTCTGTCATGATTCAAGACTACGGTTCGGATGATATGTTGGCGTTGATGGAGTCGAGTGATAAGCCCAATACCCTGCGCATTGAGAACAGTGGTCAAGTCTTCCATGTACCGATCGCGCGTTTTGACAATCGACGCGACCTTACGACGTTTGCGCGCAAGGATCCCGCTGATTGGTTGCCAGAGGAGATCGATGCCTTGAACAACGGTATTAAAGATGCCGCTCTTAAGCTTTGGGATGTCTACAAGGCTAGTCGATAATCATGCGATAAAATTGCTGCAATAGCGAATTTTGGGCGCAGTCTTAGGGCTGCGCTCTTTTTTTATGCGTCAATGTGAGTGAAAAGTCGAATTGCTAAGTTTTACCCTTTCGAGGAGGCGCTCAACTTCAAGGAGGCGCTCAGCGAGCGCAGCAAAAAAGCGCTTCGTCATGAAGCGCCTTTTAGTATTCAAGCTTAGTTTTTGGCTTATCCAGCTTCGTTCTAAAACTGAAGTTTAGCCCTGTATATTTCATGATCAACCGTTTGGTAGGCAATATAGCCGTTATTGCTGATGCTAGCGTGATGTCGAATTTCGTTACGAGGGTTGGCGACGCGGCGTAGAGTTTTGCTGCTTAGATCGAGTATTACGACATCGCCTTTAGTGTAATGGTGTCCGTCGTCTTTGGTTTCGACATATAATAAATAGCGAGAATCTGCGCTAAATATGGGCTCCGTGGCAGCTTCGCCTACAAAGACTACTGCGTCTGCTTGCAAATCAAAGAGGTAGATACCAGTGGAGAGGCCAGTGTAGGCGACGTATTTTTGGTCGGGGGAGAGAGTGGGGGCAAAGTACCGATCCACCTTGTCATCGGATATGACTCGTACGTTGTTTTGTTCTTCGAGAACGATGTTTTCGTGGAAATCGTAGGCGTGCACGCGCGATTTACTATTAAGTACACGCCTTGCGACGCGTAGCGAGTTTGCGGCTAGGGTTGTGAGGTGAATGCGCTGTGCGTCGCGTTCAAAAGGTGCAGATTTAACACGCACGCTGAAATCATCGTTATTTTGCCACTCGACGTAGAGGCTAGCTTCGGGGTGATCGATCATTTTCTCTGCGCTTTTGTTCATCGCTGTCCACATGTAGATGCCGGATTCCTTGGGTTTAACCATCGCGATCTTCGCAGCATCTGGGGAGATTTTGGGGTAAGCGAGCTCAGTAGCAAGCAACTCTGATTCGATAACGGGTATATCGGGCTCAACTTGGATTTTCCAGAATTTGCTGCTATCGAGGCGCCGCACGAGATCTTCTGCTTGAGCGTCGTTAACGTTCAGCGATATTGCGGCAATTCCAAGCATAGCGGTCAACAGGGCTTTTAAGCCAAAACGCGATAGCTTCATCATTTCTTTCCTTCTCCTATAGAGCAGCAAGGCGAGAATACATCCAAAGAGCATTAGCGCAGGCCCCCCGCCCTTGCCGCTCTTGCTCGACATGCTGCATGAGCTTCCCGAGAATACCACGAGCTCGGGTTCAATACCTTCTTCGTAGATAATGGAGGGGTTTTCATCCTTAGCCTTGAGTGCGATTGCACAGAACTGCGTCTCACCAACGATAACGCGGCAGTTGGCCTGCCCGTCGTAGTAGCCAAGGCTAGTCGCTTTAACGATATAATTTCCGGTAGCCAGTGACTCAAAAACCCACTCACCTGTACCTGGGTACTGGAGACTTGCGCCATTAACGACGGTGACGGTGGCGGGTAGGAGCTGATCGATGCTACGCGAATCGTGCACGATACCGCGCAAGTCGGCCAGCACGGCATCCACGGGGTTAAGGCCTACGGCGCATTTGCTTTGACGCCCAGCGTTGAGCAAGCATACGCTTGTACCAGGGTGGAAACCTTCGGCGCTAGCCTTGAGAACGTAGCTGCCAGCGGCGAGTTCTGCCGTCCAATCCGATAGTCCATCATAGCTTATTTCGTTGTAGTCAGTACCTTCAATGCTCACCGTTGCAGCGATGGTTGCGCCGCTCGCGTTGTTGACAACTTTACCCAGTATGCTGCTAGCTTTTGCGACGAGTTTTGTAACGCACTCTGTTTCGACGCCGCTAACAGCCGTACAAGTTTGTGTCTCATCGTTGTAGCCCTCGGCACTGGCGGTTATGCTGTAATCGCCTTGGTCGAGGTTAAAGCGCCAAACGCCCGTGTAGTCGGTGTAATATTTTATGGAATCGCTGATTTGTACCAAACCTTCGAGTGCGACGCCAGAGCTTGCATCTACAAGAGTACCAAAGATCAAACCTTTCTTAACGCTAGCTTTGCTCAGCTTTAGGGAACACTGGGAGCTTGCACCCGGTGCTACGCTGCATGTGGTGCTTGCGTCGTTGTAGCCTGCTGCACTCGCGATTAGTGTGTGATTGCCTGCATCAACCGTAAACGAAAACTCTCCGCTACCCGCATAGTTCACCGTTTGACCACCAACTTTGATGGTGGCTGCAATAGTGCTTCCCGTGTCGGCATCGGTAACATTGCCCTTAATGGTGGCTTTTTTGGGATTGATGAGTATGGGGCATTGCGTAGTAGCACCGGACTTTACTGCGCAGGTCACGGAGTTGCTGTCGTATCCGTTAGCCGTAGCCGTAATGGTGTAGCTACCTGCCTTTAGAGAAAAGTTCCAATCCGTACTACCGTTATACGACGCACTCGCACCGCCGCTAATAGCAACTGTCGCTGCAACTTTAGCCTTTGACACACTATCGGCGACGTATCCAGCAGCGTTACCGTTGGGAGCTTCAGCCTTTGTCAATGCAAAGGAGCACCAAGAGTCAGCGCCCGCTTTTACAGGCTCGCAATCGGTGCGCGTTACACTATTATAGCCAGCCTT